>DQWO01000326.1 GCA_011042595.1 Pseudomonadota bacterium | reverse complement strand
TCCATCACCCGGTATTGGCGGATAAAATCTATCGCGATAGTGGTTAACCCGTTTACCTGGTGGCCAAGATTATGGACCAGAGACAGAGCCTTGAGAAAAACTTCCGGCAGAATTACCGCTGAGCCCACATTGAAATAGACTCCCTGATCCAGTTTTGCCACCAGTTCGCAGAAACCTCTGAAATCTTTCATTGAAGTGGCCCCGATGGCAGCACCATCAGCGTCAGGATGCATGTGGATGATATCGGTCCCGATGGCCACATGGACCGTAAGGTGGATATTGTGCTGATAACAGGCGGCGACAATACTTTTATCCCTGTGTGGCAGCTGCTTCTGGCTGATGAAATGGCCGATGGCATATCCCAGCCCCCAGCCATTTTCAGCCCCTTTATTGATGGCCTCATTAAGGTATTGTCCGGTTTCCCGGGCCATGCCGAAATTTCCTGTTCCCAGTACCTCGCCGACATCTTCCGAGGTCTTGCCGGCAAAAGCAATTTCAAAATCATGAATGATCCCTGCCCCATTCATGGCAATACCCTGGATAATCCGTCGTTCCAGGAGGGGAATCAGCGCCGGCGCCAGACCAACTTTGATCACATGGGCACCCATGGCCAGCAGAATCAGGCGCTCGGACGTAAAAGCCTGGCACACCGTGTTGATGATTTTTTTGATATCCTGACCACCCAGGATGTTCGGCAGCTGGTCAATAAATTCGCCGATGTTTTCTTTACCTGTGAATGGCTGGGAGAAATCGGCCAGATCAACTTTGCTGGGTCGTTCCAGCAGGGAATAGGTGGAAAGCTTTTGCCAGTCGAGAGTCATGGTAGCCCGCAATAGTTCAGTTATGATTATGCCTTATAATTTAGCATGATCTGGTGCATACTTTCCTCTCAAGCTGTTCGCAGAAGATATGCCCCAGAAGCAGATGAATTTCCTGGATTCTCGGGGTGTCGCTACTCCTGACCGTCAGGGGAAAATCACAGTGGTCTTTACACCTGCCACCATCGTTACCCAGAAATCCGACGGTAACCAGACCAGCTTTTTTGGCGTATTGCAGAGCCAGGGCGACATTTTCCGATGTGCCGCTGGTACTCAGGCCGATGGCCACATCACCCGGCTTCCCCAGGGCCTGCAGCTGTCGGCGGAAAATATCCCGGAAGTCAAAATCATTGGCAATGGATGTCAATATGGAAGAATCGCAGGTCAGGGCAATGGCGGCCAGGGGTTCACGGTTGAAAAGAAATCGGTTGACCAGTTCTGCTGCCAGATGTTGGGCCTGGGAGGCGCTGCCGCCGTTCCCGAAGAAAAAGAGAGTCTGCCCCTGCTCCAGTGCCTGGCTGCAGGTGGCTATCAATTGATACAGCAGGGGTTCATGTTCCTTGAAAAAAGATTCTCCCAGGGTTTTGACTTCATCCAGCAGGTGGGGGATATTTTTTAGTTCCATGATTTTACCTGATAACTGCTGGATATTTCTGTCGCAGTTCGGTAGGGTTATTCTCTTTTTGCCAGGTATTTTTTGCGAATGCTGATGGCTGATCGCCGAAAGCGCTCATCAGGAAATGGCAGTTTCCAGATGAATGTTACTTAGCAAATCACCCTTGTAATTGCAAGTTATTCAAAGGATTTGCAGCTGGTGAGAAGTGGGGACTCAGCCTGTGGCTGGTTTTCCGGGGCAGAAAAAATTCAAAGTTGGAACCTTTTTCAGTAAGCCAAGTTGGTGGGCCAGAGTATAAAAAAGGATCAACCCCTGCTCTTCCTGAACATCAAGTTCATAGGAAATTGCTTCCTGCCAGTATTTCAGGATTGCTTCTGCTGGGATGTCAGGGTATCTTCGGCTGGCAGCAGTGAGCAGGGTAGCCAAGTGCTCCGGTAGAAGCTTTTTAATGCGGTATAGCCGGGTAGAGAGTTCGCTGATGTGGTTCAGCTTTTTATCTTCCAGCTCTTTTCTGCCAATCCACAGGGCGTAGACAAATGGCAGCTTGGTGAACCGGTACCAGAGACTTCCCAGATCATAAACCCGGTATCCGGGAGGCGTCTGATGGAAGGCTTGAAGTGCCTGGTCCCCAATGAGCAGGGCTGTTTCCGGCAGTGTGTTATCCCCATTGAATTCTGCGGTAATGAAATGGATTGCCCGACTGTCCAACTGGTAAAAGTGAAAAAGAATGATTTTCAGCAGGTAGATGGAGGTTAACGATTGGGCGGTTAAGGCGATGGTGGTATTCGTCAGGCTCTCAATGGGATTTTTGCTCAGCAGCAGGACGCTGCGAACTTCTCTCATTGAGGCAATTGAGATTCGGGGTAGAATGAAATAATGCTCAGGTCTCAGGGCATATTCTATCGAGGAGGAAGGACTGATATCAACGCGGTTGGTGGCCAGCATCTGGTTCAACTGGGCTGGATAGCCCTGAATATACTGGTAACTGCTTGCCGGAGATTCTTTCTTGAGTAGAGAAAATAATGGCAGGCAGTTGAGAAAGTTGATTTCACCTATCGACAGGAAAGACATTTTTTAATGCCTCTGGTCTGAAAACATCAATTTTGGGTCCACCACCTGATCATCTTTTGTGGCTGGCCACCGGGAAACCTGTTTATGCCAGAAGCCGATGGTTTTCCCCAGCTCTTTGGGGTATTCCCGACCGAGTTGGATGAAAAAAAAGAGTGATAAATAAAAGTTCGGGCGTTTTTTCAGCTTTTTTATTCGTTTATCCCCGGAGCAGAGGCGGAATATGCCGATTATTATTTCCCTTACCCGGTGACGCTGGTAACGGGGTAAATGCAGACAGTCATTCAATGGATGGAGCAGCAGCTCAATGGCTTCATTTACCTGGTGCAAGGGAGGTGCTGGACTAATCCCACAGCGGTTAACCACTTCCGGGAGCAGCAGTGATGTAACAATCAGGGATTCCAGCTGTTGTTCGTTGGTAGCAGGTGAAAAAAACCCCTCCATTTTTTGCATCAATTGCCTGGTTTGTGACAGCATGGTTGCGGTGGGATAGGGAAGCCAGGAAGAGATAATCCCAAGTTTTGCCGCCAGGTCCAGCATGGCTGATGTGGTTCCTTTGGTGTAAAGACCACGCAGCTCCTCATGCATGCGACTGGGTGAAACTTCTTTTAGCAATGGAGCATGAAACTGCATGGCTTTCAGTGTTTGTTCTTCCAGGGTAAATCCCAGTCGGCAGGAAAATTCCATTGCCCGTAAAATACGTACTGGGTCTTCTATCAGCCGTTCATAGGGGTCTCCAATAATCCTGACAATGCCATCTTCAAGGTCTTCCAGCCCGCCAAGATAATCAATAACCTTGAATCTATCCAGTGAGTAAAAAAGTGCATTGATGGTAAAGTCACGCCGCTGTACATCTTCGGCCGGGGTGCCATAGGTGTTATTCACCATGGTTGGTTTGGCGGTTACTACCTCCAGGTTTTTTTCATCAATCATCAATTTTTTACGGAAGGTCGCAACTTCAATGATTTGTTGCCGGCCAGTTATGCGATCGGTAAAAAAGATGTGGGCAAGACGGAAACGACGACCAATAATTCTTGAATTGCGAAATAATTTTTTGATTTGCGCTGGCTTGGCATCAGTGGCAATATCAAAATCTGCCGGTTGTCGCCTAAGGAGCAAATCTCTAACCGCTCCACCAACCAGATAGGCCAGGTAGCCGTGGTCTTTCAGTCGGTACATGATTTTTAAAGCATTTCGATCGATCTTTTTTCGGGAAATGGGGTGGTCGGCGCGGGGGATAATTAAAGGAGTTGGTTCTTCTGGTTGTAATGTATGGGGTAGTTGACTGTGCATGATATGGTTATGGATGTAAAGTACCAGACAATGATGATTTTAAATAGTGTTCATCCGGAACCTTCATTTCCTGATGAACGCTTTCAGCGATCAGCCGTCAGCTGTCAGTAAAACATTGGAAAAACAGATGGCTAAGCTGACTGCAGAAAGATGAGAGCTGATTGCCCCATCCGGAAGCACTGATTTCCGGATGGAAACTAAATATAAACGTGGGGCTCATCTACCACCGTTTCTCTGGGGTGTCAAGTTGCCATCAGAATATGGGGCATAAAACCTGCTTATCCAGGTGAAAGGGCAGGTATTTTTTGCCGGATGAGTGTTGATGAAGAAAACAGCTGAGAATAAGGGGTGATATAGCGAAAAGTTCTCAATAAATTATGCATTGCTGTCGATAACTGTCAGTGATCAGCATGGGGTTTTATGTACCCTCTTTTTTAACAATGGTTAGAGGTAGAAATAGATACCATGTCAGGACTGGATAAAAATAATCGCTATCGCCGGATCATGGATGCCATCAGTGATGGCATCTATCTGATTGATGCAAGTTTTACCGTAACGGCTATCAACCAGGCGGAGGCCGCATATTTTAATGCCCATCCCCGTGAGATTGTGGGGAGAAAATGTTATGAGGTTTTCCGCAACTGTCACGATGTCTGTCCGGACTGTTTTGTGAGACTTTGCCTGTTTGACCGCCAGCAGCGCCAGCGGTTAAGGCTTGAAGAACGAAAAAAAGGTCGGAAATATGTAAATATATTTTATCATCCCATCCTCGATCCTGAAACATCACGTTGCCAGGAGGTGGTGGTGACTATCCAGGATGTTTCGGAAAGGGTGGTTTTGGAAGCACAGGCCTCCCAGTCAGAAAAAATGGCGACTTTGGGACGGATGGCGGCCGGGGTTGCCCATGATCTTAATAACTTTCTTGCTTCTATCTATGGCATTATTCAGCTTCAGCAAATGATGAAGAAGAAAGGCTCGCAGAATCCTGAAAAAGAGGAAAGACTTTCCCGCCAGCTGATGAAGCAGGTGGAAGCCTTAAATCTGCTGGCGAAAAACCTGATGCTTTTCTCCCATCCCGAACACGAAGAGAAGTTTCCGCTGCCATTTAACCGGGTTATTATGGATGCTCTTTCATTCAGCAGTTATGAACTGGAGCGTGAGCAGGTGATGATTGAATGTCAGCTGGACGAAACACTGCCGATGATACCGGTAATGAAAACTCAGATACAACATGTCCTGCTCAGCCTGATGATGAATGCCGCTGAAGCTGTTCGGGTAAAAAAGAGAGATCAAGTCGATAATTTCCTCGGCAAAATAATTGTCCGCACGACAATGCTTGACCCTAATCATGTGGCGATGGAAATTACTGATAATGGTTGCGGCATTTCTGAACAGATTCAGGATAAAATATTTGAGCCCTTTTTTTCTACTAAAAATGATGATTGTGGTTCAGCTAAAGGCACCGGTCTGGGTTTGACAACGGTCAAGGCTATTGTTGACAAGCACGGGGGGCGATTGGAGTGGGAAAGCCGGGTGAATGAGGGCAGTACATTTATGGTTGTGTTGCCGGCCGGCAAAGTTGGCATTTAATCGGGAAGCCAGGAAGGTATTTGTATGGATACGGATCTGATCAGGGAATATAAGTTATTATCCAAGTTGCTGTTAAGCGCGCTGAATTCCTCTTATATGGCGGATCAAACATCAGGTAAAACCATGAAGTCGTTGCTGACAGCTCTGGAAACTGCTGGTTCAGCCAAGCAAATTAAGGATTTGCACAGCCAGATCAAAGAAGTGCTGATGAAAGAATCCCCCCGGAGTGTTGCCGTACTGGAGCAGGAACTTTCCTCTTTAAAGGGTGAAATAATGTCTCAGTCCGGTAAGGAAAAAGAATTGACCAGTGCGCTGGAAGGAATGAAATCTCTGGTTACCCTTTCCCTGCGGGAAGTGGAAAGTATGTCGGATCAGGACGAAAAGTTACGTGATCTGTTTGAAGAAACCAGGACAAAACTTGAAGGTTTGTCAACGCTTGAGGATTTGGACGACTTCAGTCGGCAGTTGAAAAATCTCTTCTTTCAGAAAACCCTGATTCAGGGAGTTGTTGAACAGGAGCGGGATGAACTGAAAAATATCATCCTGATCATGGCCGGTACCTTGACCTCGTTTCTGGATATTGGCGGTAAATTTGACAGCAATCTGGACAGTTATGCCAAACAACTGCAGGTGGTTAAGGATATTCACGAGATTCAAACGGTCCGTGACTTACTGTTGAAGGAAACCCTGTCATTAAAGGGACATACTGCACGGATGATTAATGAGGTTCAACAGGCAAATCAGCGGGTTGAGTCTGCCAATCAGAAGATTGAAAAACTTAAACAGCAGATGGAAAAAATCAAACAGAAAGTCAGTATTGATCCTTTGACCAGGGTTGACAATCGCCGGGCTTTTGATGCCAAGATCAAACAGGAATTTGCCAGCTTTAAACGGTATGGCAGTAAGGGCTCAATGATCATGATAGATATCGATCATTTTAAAATGGTGAACGATACTTATGGGCACCGAACCGGGGATGGGGTTTTGCGGGTGGTCGCCGGGATCATTAAAAAAGAGATTCGTGATATCGATTCCCTGGCCCGTTATGGCGGGGAGGAGTTTGCCGTAATCCTGCCCCATACCGTTTTATCTCCGGCTTTAGAAGTGGCTGAGAGGCTGCGGGCAAAGGTCGAAGAAAGTCGTTTTTCCTATAAGGGAAAACAATTTTCGGTGACCATCAGTCTTGGGGTTGGGGAAATTCAGGAAGATGATACGCTGGAGTCATTTCTTCAGCGTGTTGACGCGGCTTTGTATGCCGCCAAAGATGCTGGTCGAAACCAGGTGAAAGAGAGCGTGATTTGATTTGCAGATGCCATTGAGATTTCAGTTTGAACGGTTTCGAACGCCAAAAAGAGCTGAAAGCAGGTTCGGTTATCTGGTTACTCAACTTTCTGAGTTGAATTTTCAGGGTACATTATCAAGCTGTTGGGCTTGGCTCATAGCGGCATTGACCGCATAGGTGGGGACAGATTTCAAATCTGTCCCCCATTGGTGATTCGCGGCGGG
>DQWO01000288.1 GCA_011042595.1 Pseudomonadota bacterium | reverse complement strand
TGGACGGCCGGCGAGAATGAGCGAGAGCCATGCCGGAACATCCTGATACCTTAATTTGGGTTGCGGGCGTTAAGCCCGCGTTAGGAGACAAGTATGAAGTGCCCCGGCCAGGATACCCGTTATTGGAAACACGATGCCATTTTTGATGTTCCCTGCCCTAATTGTGGACAGATGCTGGAATTTTTCAAAGACCAGACCACTATCCGCTGCAAAGGCTGCGGCAAACAGATTATCAATCCGAAGATGGATTTTGGCTGTGCTTCCTATTGCCAGTATGCTGAACAATGCCTGGGAGAGCTGCCACCGGAGTTGCTGGCTAAACGGGATGATCTCCTGAAAGACCGGGTAGCCATTCAGATTAAAAATTACCTCAAAAAAGATTTCAAACGTATCGGCCACACCACCAAGGTTGCCCGCTACGCGGGAAAAATAGTTCAGCCGGAAGGCGGAGTTCCGGCCATTGTCCTTTGTGCCGCCTACCTGCTGGATATCGGCGCCAAGGAAGCGGAACAGAAATATGGAGATGTCAGCGACGCCCATCTCGAAGCAGAAGGGCCGGCAGTAGCCCGCAAAATGCTTACCAAACTGAAAGCCAAAGAACCGATCATAGATGAAGTCTGTGATATCATCAGCCATCGGCAGCCGCGGGCGGAAGAAACCGTTAATTATAAGTGCGTTTATGATGCCGAGCAACTGGTCAAGCTGATGGAAGCCAAGAAAGAAGAACAACTGGCTACGGAGGCTCTGGAAGCCTTGATCGATAAAAACATGATGACCGAAAGCGGACGGCAGTTAGCCAAAACCATTTTGCTGGCTGATAAATAATCACCCCACAGTCTTTATGGAGAGAGAAAAATGAAGGTTTTACGAAAAATCATTGAAATAAATGAGGATCTTTGCGACGGCTGCGGCGTCTGTGTACCGGCCTGTGAAGAAGGGGCCATCCAGATTATTGACGGCAAAGCCCGGGTAGTAGCAGAAAAATATTGTGATGGTCTGGGAGCCTGTCTGGGAGAATGTCCCCAGGGTGCAATCACCATCATTGAACGAGTTGCTGAGGATTTTGACCCGGAAGCAGTGGAAGAATACTTGCAGAATCTCGAATCATCAAGCCCGGCAGTTGAAACCCTGGCCTGTGGCTGCCCATCGACCCAGATGCAAACCTTTGAAACGGCATCGGCCTGTCAGGCAGCTAATCAACCACAAAAACAAACAGCCGCCCATTCAGCCCTTGGTCATTGGCCGGTACAAATCAAGCTGGTACCACCCCATGCGCCTTTTCTCCAGCATGCCGACCTGCTGATTCTGGCTGACTGCGCCGCAGTGGCCTATGCCGGACTGCATCAGGAACTGCTGAAAGATCGGGTGGTGATGATGGGCTGCCCGAAATTTGATGATGTACCGGATTACGTGGAAAGATTTACCGAAATCTTCAAAAAGAATGATGTCAACACTATCACCACTGTCATCATGGAAGTTCCCTGCTGTTCCGGCCTGCCGATGATCGTTAAAAACGGTCTGGAAGCCGCCGGCAAAATCATGCCGATCAAAAAGATTGTCATCAGCACCAGCGGCAAACTGTTAAAGGAAGAAGCTGTCTAAAAAAACTCAACAGACCATTTTTAATGGCCGTTTTCCCGGCTCGGGGAGACGGCCATTTTTTTAGCCGCTGCTCAATTTTTTACCGTTTTCCCCCTTCAGTTTTCATCATTCTGGACGAATGAAGTTATTAATTCAACTTTCGAGTTGCTCTAAAAACAGCCCTGCCTGTCGGCAGACACGGCTGAAAAAAATTTCCAGGGATGTAATAAAGAAAATATGAAATCATCTGATGAAATGATCGCCGCCCCCTCAAGGACGGATGCCACTGCGAAGCCAATCCAGCGCCGCTTGATGATTCCGCTGGCCGCCATGCTGTTGCTCCTGGTCGGGACGTTCGGATTTCTGCTGGTGAAACAACAAAGAGACAACCTGAACCAATACAGCCTGGATAAGCTGAAGACTGCTTCCGCCGATATGAAAACATTATTGGCGGAACAATCACAGACGCTGGAGGCCTTGGGGCAGGTTCTGATCCAAGATCCACGACTGCGCGCGGCCTTGAAGGCCCGTGACCGCAAACGCCTATTAGCCAACTACCAAGCTGTTTTCACCAAGCTTAAGACCGATCACGGCCTCACCCATTTCTATTTCATCAGCACGGATCGTGTCTGTCTGCTCCGCGTCCACAAGCCGGAAAAACACGGCGATCTGATTGACCGGTTCACCATGCTGGAAGCCAAACGTAGCGGCAGAACAGCGGCAGGCATTGAGCTGGGACCTTTGGGCACCTTTACCCTGCGATCGGTACAGCCGGTCTATGATGGAAACGCGCTTATCGGCTATCTGGAGCTGGGCAAGGAGATCGAGGAAATCCTAAACTACCTGCACAAGAAGGACAACATCGATATCACGGTGGTAATCCACAAGGATGCTCTCCACCGTGCCACTTGGGAAGCAGGCATGAAAATGCTCAACCGGGAAGCCGACTGGAGCTACTTTACCTCCGATGTGCTGATCTATTCATCCCTGTCTCGGTTTCCCGTTGAACTTGAGCACTTTATCGGCAAGGGAAGGCATAAGCACAACCAAGTCAGCAAGGAGGAGGTCTTTAGCGGTCAGCCATGGAAGATAAGTGTCATCCCACTCCTTGACGTTTCCGGCACTAATGTGGGCGATATGTTGATTCTGTACAACATTTCCGCGGCAAAAGCGTCATATCACCAGGTAATGATAATAGCAATCGGGGCGGGGCTGTTGATTTTGGGCCTACTGTTTGGATTCCTGTTCATCTTGTTAGGCAGGATCGATCGGAGTATCATCATACAACATACGGCACTGCGAAATAGCGAGGAAAAATTCCGGGCGCTGGCAATCACCAGCCCGACGGCCATTTTCATTCATCAACAGGGAACCTTTGTCTATGCCAACCCTGCCGCGCTTGAAATCAGCGGTTTTACGCTTGACGAAATTCTACAGATGAAATTCTGGGAGCTGGTTCATCCAGACATTCGTGAACAAGTCAAAAACTTTGGACAACAACGGGAAGCAAGAACAGGAGCAGATATCCCCCAACGCTACGAAATGAAAATCATCACCAAGCAGGGGGACATTAAATGGCTTGATTTCAATGCCGCTACCATAGAGTTCAACGGCAAACCGGCAATCATGGGCAATGTCATCGATATTACCGACCGTAAAAATGGAGAGAATGAACTGCTCAGCGAAAAGGAGCGACTTGCGGTTACTTTGAGCAGCATCGGTGATGGTGTAATTGCGGTTGACTTGAGCGGAAAAATAACCCTCATGAACGCTGCCGCAGAAGAAATAACCGGCTGGACGGCAGACATTGCTCTTGGCCGAAACCTGGCGGTAATTTTATCGTTGACCACGGAAAATAGCAGTGAGCCCCCGGTTGACCTTTCGCGGCAGGTACAAAAAACCGGAGCCCCCTGTTATCGACAGGAACTGGTTTCAATCTACTCAGACGACGGTGAAGAAAAGATTATCGCCGACAGCGCCGCCCCTATTCGGAATCAAGACGGCAAAATAATCGGGATCATTATTGTCATCAGGGATATCACCGAAAAAGTGAGGATCAGGAAAGAACTTGAAACCTCCCAGAACTTGGAATCCATCGGCCTGCTGGCTGGTGGCATTGCTCATGATTTCAACAACCTGCTGACCGCTATCTATGGAAATATATCTCTGGCCAAAATGTATCCCGATGACAAAAACAAGGTTTTTCACTACCTGGATAAGACCGAAAATTCCCTGGCTCAGGCCAAAGCTTTAACTGAGCAATTACTGACCTTCGCCAAGGGAGGATCACCGGTCAAACAGCTGGTCAACATAGGACCTCTGCTAGAGGAAATAGCGAAATTTTCCCTGCGGGGCAGCAAAACAAACTTACAGACTGACATAGCAGCTGATTTATGGCTGGCTGAAGTTGATACCGGCCAGTTCAGCCAGGTCATCAATAACCTGGCAATAAATGCCAACCAGGCAATGCCGAGTGGTGGGACCCTGACCATCAAAGCAGAAAACATGCTTTTATCCCCGATGGAAATAATACCCGAAAAAGAGAATGATTATTATATAAAAATAACGGTGGCCGACCAGGGATTCGGCATCAGTCAAAAACATCTGGATAAAATCTTTGCCCCTTACTTCACCACCAAACATGAAGGCAGCGGTCTGGGGCTGGCAACGGTGTATTCCATCATTAAAAACCACCATGGCCAGATAAAGGCAGAATCAGAAGTTGGAAAAGGATCAACCTTTACCATCTTTCTTCCCGCTTCAGGGGCAGCAGCGGAAAGCAATATAGAAGCACAGGATAGCACTGAAACAGGACAAACCGGCAGTGGTAAAATCCTGATTATGGATGATGAAGAAGTTGTACGGGAAATCTGCGGCGAAATGATTGTGGCCATGGGACATACGGTTGACTATGCGGCAAATGGACAGGAAGCACTGGAAAAATATCAACAGGCCATGAGGAAGGAAAAGCCTTTTGACCTGGTCATCATGGATTTAACCATTCCCGGCGGCATGGGTGGCAAAGAGACAATCAGCAAACTACTGAAAATTGACCCTCAGGCCAAAGCCATCGTCAGCAGCGGCTATTCACATGATGACGTCATGGCCAATTACCAGGATTATGGATTTCATGGAGTTGCAGCCAAACCCTATTTATTCAGCGACCTGAACAAAGTAATACAAAACCTCATTCAATGATGCTATAGTAAATCAATAGTATCCGGTTAGAATCTTGCATGCCGGAACAACACAACAGGCATGTCGAGCAACATAGATTGTCAATAGCGAAAGAATGCTTACCTATGAAATAATTCTTGCCCGTTTACTGGTCGCCAGCCTGTGCGGGGCGTTCATCGGCATTGAAAGGGAAAGGCACGGACGGGCCGCGGGGTTGCGAACCCACCTGCTGGTCTCCCTGGGGGCGGCCACTATCATGATCATGTCGCTCATGATCCCGGAGCTGTACAGCCATGCCAACGACAGCGGCAGCATCATCCGGAGCGACCCGGCCCGTATAGCGGCTCAGGTTATAACCGGCATTGGCTTTCTTGGTGCTGGAGCCATTATCCAGACAAAAAGACTGATCAGGGGCCTGACCACCGCAGCCTGCCTCTGGATGGCGGCCGGCATCGGCATGGCAGCCGGCATGGGCATGTTTTTCCTGGCAGCCGCGGCCACCATTTTAAGCCTTTTAACGCTCTATGGCCTCAAAGGACTGGAATACATCTTGCCCAAGGATTATTATTATGTTCTTGAACTGCAATGCCGCTATCATCCGGAGACGACAGAAAACATAAAAAAGATGCTGGCGGACAACCACATTAAGCTTATCAAATTTAATTTCAGCCATAACAAAAAAAACTCCTTGCTGTTCATTAACCTGGAGTTGCGCCTTACCGGGCGCCAGCTGCCGCAAAAACTGCTGAACCAACTGGATGCCGACCAGGATATCCTGATCATCTCCCTGAAATAACTTCCCCCTGCCCTGTTCCTTCACTCGCTCAACAGCTCCGGCACTGAAACCACCAAGCACACCCTCCCGGGAATGAGGCAAGGCAATTGCCACGCTCCATTCGCCTGCCGGGCTGCAACGCCCCGGGGCAGGACCGGAAAAAGCGGCGTCCTCTTACGATGCCGCCCTGCCGCAGCACCAGCAGCCAATACCAAGACATTGCCAAACATGCAGATAAAAGAAATAATCGACATGGCGGCAGAAAATACTTGACAAAAATAATATAGATTAATATGTATAGAAAAGAGGCTGAAATTTAATTCGCCTCTTACCGTATGCTTGCAGTGGATAAACATGAACAGAAAAATCGCTGATAATCTCATCGATCTGGCAGGCAACACCCCGCTGGTGCGAATTTCTTCGCTGTCCGGAGAAAGTGGCACCGATATCATTGCCAAGCTGGAATATTTCAACCCCATGTCCAGCATCAAAGACCGGATTGCCATGGCCATGATCAACATGGCAGAAAAGGTAGGAAAATTAAAACCAGGTGGTCTGATTGTGGAACCAACCAGCGGCAATACCGGTATCGGCCTGGCTTTTGTCGCTGCCGCCCGCGGATACAGCTTGATCTTGACCATGCCGGACAGCATGAGTGTTGAGCGCCAGAAACTGCTTAAATCCCTGGGGGCTGAACTGGTTTTAACTCCCGGCAGTGCCGGGATGAAAGGGGCAATTGATAAAGCCGCCGAGATCCAACAGCAGAATCCCGGAAGTTTCATGCCCCAGCAGTTCAGCAACCCGGCCAACCCGGAGATACATCGGCAGACAACCGCAGTTGAAATCTGGAATGATACCGACGGCAAAGTTGACATGCTAGTGGCAGGGGTTGGCACCGGCGGCACTATAACCGGCTGCGGAGAATTTTTGAAAGGGAAGAATGCGGCAATTCAGGTAGTCGCAGTGGAACCGGAAGAATCTGCTGTCCTTTCCGGCAAAGCAGCTGGCCCCCATCGGATTCAAGGCATCGGAGCCGGATTCATTCCCGAAGTGCTAAACCGGGAGATCATTGATGAAGTCATAACTACTTCGGCGGATGAAGCCGGTGCCATGTGCCGGCATCTGGCTAAAACAGAGGGTCTTCTGGTCGGCATTTCCTCCGGGGCCGCGGCGTCAGCAGCTCTCAAACTTGGGCGGCGGGCTGAAAACCAGGGAAAGATGATCGTGGTTATTTTCCCCGACAGCGGCGAACGGTATCTTTCCACCTGGGCTTTTAGTGAAACATAAATGATTTTTTATAATTTAACTCAACTTTCTGAGTTGGATTTTCAGGATACATTATCAAGCTGTTCGGGCTTGGCTCATAGCGGCATTGACCGCCGAACGAATCACCACGACGGTGATTCG
>DQWO01000144.1 GCA_011042595.1 Pseudomonadota bacterium | reverse complement strand
CCCTTGCAGAATATTCTCATTACAGATTACCTGGACCTCAGCCGGGAAATTAACCCGCTTGAAATAACGTTTTTCACTCATGTTCGATCCTGATTCTCGAGTTTTAATCTATCTATTTACTGTATTGCCTATCGTCAGAAAATCCATGATATTTATCACAGTTGTCCGATATGTTTTTGTGCCCATATTATCTTGTTTAACCTGGGTTTTTCAGTTACACCATCGCAAGTAAGTATTTATGAGTTTCTACTCCCCCATCACGGTTACCATGATCTGGCGCTGGCGAGGTTTGACATCACATTCCAGATGAAAGATTTGTTGCCAGGTTCCCAAGGTAAGCTTGCCGTCCCGGATGGGAACCGTAAGGGAGGGGCCAAGCAGGGTGGCCTGCAGGTGCGAGTGGCCGTTGCCATCATGCCAGGTCTGTTCATGACCATAGTTGCGACTGGGGGGCATGAGTTTATCCAGGATATCCGGCAGGTCCTGCTGGAGCCCCGGTTCGAATTCAATCGTGCCCACGGCAGCCGTACTGCCAACATTAAAGATATGTACCATTCCTATCATTATCCCGGACTTTTTAACGATTTCGCTTATTTCTCGGGTCAGGTCATGCAGGTCGCGATGTCCACGGGTTTCCAGGGTAAATGTTTGCTGCTGGACCATGTTTTTTATCCTTCGAATATAGTTTGTCTGGGCGACGCTTATTTACGGTCAGCCAGTGGTTCGATAATTTCACCTTTTTCATCGGTCCGGGGATAAGACAGCCGGTGTTTTTGGCAGTAGGCGGCAATTTTCGGGTGCAGCCATTCAAACAGCAGCCGATCATAGGTTTGCCGATCAAGCCGGGATGAGTCATAAAATCCGGCTTCCTGCCGCTGTCGTTGAGCTTCAAAAAGAATCAGGGCGGTGGCCACCGAAACATTCAGTGACTGGACCAGACCGACCATGGGAACAATGATGGTGCCGTCGCAGTTGTCTACGGCTGTTTGAGAAATGCCATCCAGTTCAGCCCCGACAACAATGGCGGTAGGTCGGGTATAGTCTATCCGGCGAAAATCCCGGGCCTGCTGATTAAAATGGGCGGCGTAAATCCGGAATCCATGCTGCCTCAGGTGAGCATAGGCCTCCTGGATGGTTCTATGGGTTTTGATGGTGATCCATTTCTTGCAGCCCCCGGCCACTTTCTGGCTTAGACGGATTGATGAGCTGGAAGATATGGCATGGGCTTCGAGAATGCCAACCGCATCACAGGTGCGGGTAATGGCCGCCAGGTTGTGGGGTTTGTGGACATTGTCCATGACCACGGTTAAATCCGGCTGTCGGCGGCTCAGAACTTCACTCAGTCGCTGATAACGATGACTATTCATGGCTGAGCGTCCTTAGCCGTGCTGTCAAGTTTTTTCTGGATGTTACTGACTTTTACTTTTCACATTCTAGCAAAAATTGTTCGGGAATGCAAAAGCCTATTTTGCTTTTTTAAGCGGATGACAGTCTTAGCGTCATAAGTGCCGAAAATCAATCCCGGTTAAAGTAATACCATAACTTTGCCGGACAGCAGTGAGAAATTATGGCATTTTAACTTGACAAAAACAATATGATATGTTTGGATTAGAAAGTAAGAAATCGGTGAGTCAGTTTATCCCTTGTCGGGGAGTATCTTTACACAATGAATTTCTAATTCATAAATGAAGGAGAATGAAAAATGTTGAAAGAACGAATTGAAAAGGCTTTAAATGATCAGGTTAATGCAGAAGTTTTTTCCGCTTATCTCTACTTGTCTATGTCTGCGAGTTTTTCCGAGATGAATTTTTCCGGTTTTGCTCAATGGATGAAGGTTCAGGCTAGCGAAGAGATGGTTCATGCCATGAAGATTTATGATTTTATTATTGAGCGTGGCGGCCGGGTCACCTTGACCCAGATCGACAGCCCTGAAACGGTTTGGGAAAGCCCGCTGGCAGCCTTCGAGGCGGCGTATAAGCATGAACAGTATGTTACCGGCCGGATCAATGACTTGGTGGATATTGCCATTGAGGAAAAAGACCATGCTTCCAATATTTTTCTCCAGTGGTTTGTTACTGAACAAGTGGAGGAAGAAGCTTCCGCCGATGAAATTGTGCAGAAATTAAAATTGGTGGGAACCCAGGGCAATGCAATCTTCATGCTGGACCGGGAGCTTGGGGCACGGGCTTTTACCCTGCCGGCGGCTTCATGATTCTTTGCCAAAGCATGAAATCTCAACTTTCTGAGTTGGACTTTCGGGATACATTGTCAAGCTGTTCGGGCTTGGCTCATAGCGGCATTGACCGCCGAACGAATCACCACGACGGTGATTCGTGGCGGGCACCTCACAGCTGCACACGATGTGCAGCGAGAATGAGCGAGAGCCATGCCGGAACAGCCTTTAAATAATTTTTTTCGGCTGTTTTTTTATAACTCAGAAAGTTGAGATGAAATTTATAAGGGAAAATAAAAATGACTGAAAAACAAGCGGAAATACCAAAAAACTTTTGGAAGTGTTCTGCCTGTGGCTACACGATTCAAGCTGTGGAACCACCGGAAGAATGCCCATCCTGCCATAAGAAATGCGAATTCAGCGATGTTACCTGTTATGCTCCTGAGTGTAATTTTACCGGCGTGGACCCGCGGTTGGGATAACCTGAAACAGTAAGGGGTGAAGAAATGTCAGCAGCAGTTAAAATTTATTCCCTTTCCACCTGACCCCATTGCCAGACAGCGAAAGAGTATCTTTTGCAAAAAGGGGTTGATTATGAAGTGTTTGATGTTCGCGAAAATCCTCGGTCCCTGAAGGAAATGGTTGATATCTCCGGCAAACGGCAGGTGCCGGTGATTGTGGTTGGTGATGATCATCGGGTTGGTTTTGATCCTCGGGAAATTGATCTGATGCTGGCTGCTGTCGATCTATGAATGTGTTGGCAGTCAAGCGCCAAAAGTATCCGAAACGACCTCGGTTAAACAAAAAATAATGCCACCAAAGAGTATATAGCCAATATCAGTGGAGTATAGCTGTTCAGTAAGGTGGTCGGGAGGTTGTCATGGCATTGCAAATTATAAAGTTGCTGAAAATGCTGCCCAGGACCAACTGTGGTGATTGTGGTTACCTTACCTGTATGGCCTTTGCCACCCACGTGCTGCGGGAAGGGGTACTACCGTCGACCTGTCCTCATTTTGAGCCGGACAAGTTGGTGAAGGTGGAAACCATCCTGAAAGAACAGGAAGCCGGAGGGGTGACGGCATTTCCGGAACATTTTGTCAGCGCCAAAAAGCATGTGATCAGCAAAATTCAGGATTATGATCTGCAGGAGTTGGCTCCTTTCCTGGGGGCTGAGTATATTTTTCAGGCTGACAAAGAGTTTTTGGAAATTTTGCTCCTGGGGCGCAGGTACGCGGTGAGCAAGGATGAGATTACCTCCATTGATGGATCTGAACATGATGTCTGGGAACATGTACTCCTTTATAATTATGTTGCTGAAGCCTGTCGTGAACCCTTGAAAGGGAGTTGGGTGGCTATGGGGGAGTTGCCGGGCGCTTTGGCTAAAAAAAAGTCCTTTGAAGAAGGTTGTGAAGATAAAATAGCTGGTGGTTTCGCCGATCAACTGGAATTGCTGAAAGAGGTACTCCGGCAATTGGGGGCGGTTTCCCCTTCCATGGAAACCAATGCTGAGTTCCATGCGGTTTTTTATCCCCTGCCAAAGATTCCCTTCCTGTTATATTTCTGGGATGAAGATCGTGATGATGGCTTTCCGGCCAAAGTCAAAATTCTTTTTGATGCCACGGTGCTTTGTTATCTGGATATTGAATCCCTGGTTTTCCTGGGTGAAAAGACGGCCCAAAGATTACTGGAAATGAAGGTGGAGCTATCGTAATGTGATGGTATATTCATTGATTCCGATAGTGAGTACGCGATGAAATATTCAGCTCTTGCTTACCATCAGCTCAGCAGTTATGACCGTTTAAAGATGGACCCCCATGCCCTTGACTGGGAGCAGGAACCGGCTGTTTATAAGGACTACCCCGGGAAAAAGGTGTTGGATATTCCTCTTGAGGTGAAATTAGAGCCGGTATCACTCTTCAAGCTGTTTCAGCCGCAGGAAATCCGGGCGCAAAATCATCCCCCTTCCTTTGAAACCCTGGGACAATTATTGTTGCTGGCACAAATGCTGACCGGTCGGGCCCGACATGCCAATGGAGAAATCTGGTTTCGCAGTATTGCCTCAGCCGGAGCCCTCTATCCCAGCGAGCTGTATATTGCCTGTTCCGGCATCGCCGGCCTGGCTGCCGGGATTTATCATTATGATGTCAGCAAACCCGCTCTGGCCCTGATCCGGTCTGGAAACCCGATGCCGGTACTGGATGGTGATAAAGCCTCAGGAACGCCCATGCTGACATTTTTGATCAGTGCCATTTTTTTTCGCAGCGCCTGGAAATATCGGGACCGGGCTTACCGTTATCATTTGCTTGATAGCGGTCATTTGCTGGAAAACCTGCTCCTCGCCCTGCGGGCATTTTCTTTTGCTTATGAATTAAATATTGATTTTGATGATCACCAGGTTAATGAAATATTGGGAGTTGATCCCCGGCGTGAAGGCTGCCTGGCGCTGGTTAAGGTTCCTTTCAGTAGCCCTGTAAGCGCTGACACCGTTGAGCCATTGGAATCGGCTGAAGGATTGTCCCGCTATAGTCAGGTGGCGGCCCGTGAAGAGATGTATGATGCGCTCAGGATCGTCCATCAGGAATCGATAAAAGTTATGTCTGGCCAGGAGTGTCGGGCTGGGGATTGGGTCAGATACGGGTTGATTGATAAAAATTCCTGGAAGTCCATTGCCTCACCCGTGCCGGCGAATGAAGTATACCGTTATCCTGAAGTTTTGCTCCATCGGCGCTCAAAGCGAAATTTTATCACCGGTGAGCCCATGTCGGCAGCCTGTTTGAGCGCCATCATTTCTTTGGTAAACGATGGGTTTGAATCATGTTCTCTTGCTGCCAAAGGGTTGTCCTGTGGTCTGCTGGTGGACAACGTTGCTGAAATGGAGCCGGGTTTTTATGCGGTAAAATCAGCTGACCGGTCCCTGGCGCTGGTGACTGCCGGGAATTTTCTTGGTCATATGTCCCATGCCTGCCTGGATCAGCGCTGGTTGGCACAGGCGGCCATCCATGTCCTCCTTTTTGCCGATCTGGTGGAGGTTGAAAAATGTGCTGGAGCCCGGGGGTATCGTGAAGTTATGCTTGTTGCCGGTCGTCTGGGACAGCGTCTTTACCTGGGGGCCACGGTTTTAGGATTGGGTTGTTGCGGCATCGGTGCTTTTTATGATCGGGAGGCGAGCGAGCTTATCGGGATGCCGGATCAGGTCAGTTTGCTCTATCTGCTGGCGGTGGGGCAGGTTAAAAAAAGCTTGCATAATAAAACTAAATAGATTATGTTTATAGGTAAATATCCGGAGAGTTGTTTTGGGCAGCATTGCGCTATCCAATACTATTATTTTGAACAGGAGGAAAAAATGGCGATATGGAAATGTGGTAAATGTGGACATGAAAAAGAAGGTCGTTGTAAACCCCGGAAGTGTCCCAAATGTAGTGAGGCAGCTTCTTTTTCTAAGAAGGAAGAATCCGATACAGCCAGTTGCGGCTGCAGTTGTTCCAGTAAATAATGGGGGAAAGGAGTTAGATCATGGTGGAATGCAACAAGACGGTTATGGATGCCATTGATTTGGCTATGGATGCTGAGCAGACGGCCAGCCGGTTTTATGCCGAGGCCGCGAAAAAAGTCAGCGGGGTTAAAGGTAAACAGATGTTTCTGCAGTTGAGCGAGTTTGAGCAGGGCCATTATAATATCCTGGCTGAATTGAAAAAGACTTTATCCGGTGAAGGATGTTTTATCTCCTATGGCGGGACTTCCTTTAAGCCTGTACCTCTTGAGGGCACGATACTGGAGATCTCAGCGGATGAAAAAACTGAGATTTCCGAGATTTTGACTCTGGCAATCAAAAATGAGAAGAATGCCGGCGAGGCTTATAAAAAGTTGGCGGCGGAAGTCGATGATCCGCAGGGGGTGGCCATGTTTAATCGCCTGGCCAGTGAAGAAACGGAGCATGCCAGGATTCTTGAAGACCAGTTTTATGATATTAACAATAAAGGTATGTGGACTTGGGATGCGTAAAATCATTGCAAAAATGGCTGTATTCCTGCTCATGGCAGGCTTTTTAGGCACCGGATTGTTGCCGGCATTACCTGCCCTGGCCCAGGAACAAACGGTTCTGGATAAAAAATGCACGGCCTGTCATCAGGTGGACATTATCCTGGAATCTCGTCGTACGGTACCCGAATGGCAGGAGATTGTCACCCGGATGGCTGAGCATGCCGAAGGAGAGTTATCCAAAGTCGACCAGCTTATTGTCCTGAATTATTTGAAGCAGCACCTGGCAGTAAAAGTTGTTAAATAGGTTTTTTGCCGGTGTTTAACGCGTGATAAAATAGATGAAAATCAAGGAGATGGAAAATGGAAAAGTATGTATGTGAAGTTTGTGGTTACATTTATGATCCGGAAGTGGGTGATCCTGATAATGGTGTTGACGCCGGGACGGCATTTGCCGATCTTGCCGATGATTGGGCCTGCCCACTGTGTGGAGCTGACAAAGACAGTTTCAGTCCGATGGAAGACTGATTGTACTTTTTAAAGGAGTTGCAATTATGGCAAAAGTTCTGATCGTTTATGATTCCCTGCGTGGTGGCACCAAGCGGATTGCTGATCTTGCCGGCCAGCTACTGACGGAAAGTGGTCATCAGGTTACGGTGGCCAAACCGGCCAAGGTCACGGCAGCTGATCTGGAAGCAGTTGATTTCCTCATGTTTGGTGGGCCCACCTACCACAAAGACCTGATAGGTCCGATGAAAACCTTTTTATTCAAGGTCGCGGATGCCAAGCTTGCGGG
>DQWO01000219.1 GCA_011042595.1 Pseudomonadota bacterium | reverse complement strand
GGCAAGGGCGCTCAATCGCCGCCGGGCATCATTGGGCAACTGGTCGAGAGCCGGGACCAAAAGATAAGTATAAGCTTTTTTTTGAGACCGACCAACCCGGCCGCGAAGTTGATAGAGCTGAGCCAGACCGAATTTATGCGCTTTGTTGATAATCATGGTATTGGCGTTGGGTATGTCGAGTCCGGATTCAATGATGGTGGTACATAAAAGCAGGTCAAATTCATGGACGGCAAAAGCCATCATCACTTTTTCCAGAGCGGCGGCTTTCATTTGTCCATGAGCGATTTCGAGTTTTATCTCGGGAAGCAGGTGACGAAGGTGGGCGGCCATGGCCTCAATGGTTTTGACCGAATTATGAACGAAAAATATTTGTCCTCCCCGACCGATTTCCTTGGCTACTGCTTCTTTAATGATACCCTCATCATAGGCTGCTATATAAGTTCGCACTGCCAGTCGGTCACGAGGTGCGGTAGTGATGGCACTCATGGTTCTCATGCCGGACAATGACATTTGTAAGGTTCTTGGTATGGGAGTGGCGCTCATGGCCAGGACATCAATGTGCTGCTTGATGGAGGTGATTTTTTCTTTATGGCGGACGCCGAATTTGTGCTCTTCATCCAGAACTAATAGTCCCAGATCTTTAAAAATGATGTCAGGCTGCAAGAGACGATGGGTGCCGATGATGACATCGACAGTTCCCCGGTGAAGCCTTTCAATGATTTCACGTTGTTCGTGAGGAGTTTTAAATCGGCTTAACATTTCTACCACGATGGGATAGGGGGCGAATCGCTGGCAGAAAGTATTATAGTGCTGCTGGGCCAGAATAGTGGTGGGGACCAGGATAGCTGCCTGCTTGCCGTTGGTGACTGCCATGAAAACCGCCCGAATAGCCACCTCGGTTTTGCCGTAACCTACATCACCACAAATCAGGCGATCCATGGGTCGATCGGTTTGCATGTCATGGATAACATCAGAAATGGCCTGTCTCTGATCTAAGGTTTCTTCATAGGCAAAACCGGCTTCAAATTCCTCGAAAATGGAATCCGGACTTGGATAGGCATAGCCATGTTCAACTTGGCGGCTGGCGTAGAGATCAATTAATTCCACCAGGAAATCATCAATGGCTTTCCTGGCCTTGATTTTTACCCGGTCCCACTGGCTGCTTCCCAGTTTAGTAAGCTTTGGTGGTTGTTCACTGCTGCCGTGATAAGCATGGATCAGGTTGAAACGATCAACCGGGACATAGATCAGGTCCCCGCCCTGGTATTCAAGAATCAGATAATCATTAGTGATCCCCTCTACCTCCAGTGTTTGTAAGCCTTTATAAATGCCGATGCCATGATCAAAATGAGTGATATAACTGCCAGGTTTCAGGGTGGTAAAATCATCAAAGAAAGCCTTTTGTCCCTGTGCCGGTCGGGCTTTGGTCCGGGCAACTTTTTTACCCCCGAAAATATCCGTTTCAGTGAGAATAATGATTCGTTCATCAAAGAGTCTGGTCCCCTGGCTCAAGGGCACCTGCAGGAGAGAGATGCCTCCAGTTTCGGGCATCTGTTTGAAAATGGCAAGAGGACAGGTTCCGCTGCTGAAAGGGAGATGGTATTCAGTAAACAGGTTCTTGATTCGTTCGATGCCGGACAGGCTTTTACCGCAGTAAACAATCTGTTGTTTTTGTTTGAGCCAGCCGCGAATAATCCCTGCCGCCGGAGCGAACAGGCCTTCCTGTTGCTGCGTTACCACCCTTAAGATTGCATCTCGCAGATCACGGTTTGACTGGCTGTTGCACTCCAGTGTTTTTCCGTTTTTCAGCTCATCCTGAATGTCTTGGTGGACTACAAGTTGTCCTCTGGTGGGGAAAATTTCTTCCAGGCCGGCGATATCCTTAAGGTATTGTGCCGGCGGAAAGGCGAATTTATGCCGCTCCCTGGTTTTGCCGTAGGCATCAGCCAGGAGGCTATGCAAGGTGGAGATTTTTTCGTCCAGTTGCGGTGGATTGATAAAAACAGGAGTTGCTTCCTTGATATAACTTCCAAGGTCTTGCCAAGTGGGATGTATTGCCGGCAGCAGGCTGTCAATGCCGGGAAAACTGGGGCTTTGATCCAGTTTCTTATAGATAGTTGTTATGTCAATATGTGGATCATTAAGGGAAATAAATTGTTCTTTCAGCCTCTCCTTTATCATTTGACGTTTTGCCGGCAACAGAATTTCATGGGCCGGGGCGATGGTCAGTGATTCCAGCTCTTCCGACTGGCTTTTTTGGGATGCTGGATCAAATGGTCTGATTGATTCAATCTCATCACCAAAGAAATCAAGCCTTAATGGAAGGTCAGAAAGTGGCGAAAAAATATCAACTATACTTCCCCGGATACTGAAGTCCCCTGGTTCGTCTACCGTGGGAACCCGTATATAACCAAGATTATGGAGTTTTTCAGCCAGTTGTTCACGATTAATGCTCTCGCCCCAGTTGAGAGAGAAAAAACGCGGGTAAAATGAGCTCGGATCAATCATGCGATCGATCAGTGCGGTGATTGAGGTGAAGAGAATGTAGTGATTTTCCAGCCTGATCCGGTGGAGTGCCTTGATGCGATCCTGCTCGACACTGATTAGAGGCAGTACTTGCTGATATGGCAGTCGTTGCAGTGGCGGAAAATTTATAATTGGGGGTTGTGGTAACCTGAAACCCATGATCTTCTGGTAGCCGGCAACATCCCGGCTGAGCTCAAGGCTATGCTGGTATTCTTCGGTGATAATGACCAGGGGTTTGTCAACCTGGCCAGCCAGTAAAGCAAAAAATAGCGCCGGAGCAGACCCTCTCAGACCGGATATGTCAATATGCTGTCGGGAATTTAGCTGCTTCGCTACGGTAGTTAGCTGATGGGAAAATGGCATTGGAATGTTTTATTGATGGCTGAAAGTCAGGATTGCTTCTTCAACCCGTTTTATATCAACCCTGGTATTCCAGCAGGGGCCATTGGGGCGTTGATTAAGAATGCCATATACCGGCAAAGGGTAGGTGTCATGGATGCCGCTGGTCAGATCCCGCTCACAGGCCACCGCAATGATCAGCCGGGGACGATAATCTTTCACAATCTTACGGGCCAGAGTGCCGCCGGTGGCCACCGCAATCTTTGTTCCATATTTGTGGGCTAATTCCAGCAAATCCTTAATGTTGCATAAGCCGCATTGTTTGCAGTTTTCGATATTATTGGTTATTTTCTGCTGGCAATCGGCCAGTTGCAGGCAATGTGGCAGCAGCAGCAGAATTTTTTCCGGCGGCAGGTGAAGATGTCGGGACAGGATGAGCTGGTTGTTGATCTCAATAAAGGACCTTTTAATGTTCTCCCGGGAAACGCCGAATAGACGGCCGATGATGATCATCATCGGCAGAAAAACCTTGATCATCAGCCCTCTGAGTTTGTGACCGAAAGGTAACTCTCGGCCCAAGGCTACCGTCATAACCAGAATGAGCATGATGGTGCTGATGACTACAAAAGCAATCCCAACCAGTATCTGGGCCATGAGTGGCAAGATTGGATTGAGTTGCCGGAGACCAACCGTTCCGATCCAGCCGAGGATATTGACCGCCACCAGTACTATGACGAAGGTCAGGATAAGCAGCCCGAGAAAAAGACGCTTTTTAGAGGGGAATTCCGGTTCAGAGGTCATGGTGATGAAACTTTTTCCTGGGAGTTGAATTGCTCACCGGTAGTTAAGTGATGGCCACGAAGAAAATCACTGCTATTCTGGGGTTGCCGTCCTTCCGGCTGAACTTTGGTAATTTGAATAAACCCACGGCCACAAGCGGCATAAAGCCGCTCTTCACTCACTTGGATAGTTCCCGGCGCCTGAGCTTTATCCATTTCTATTGTGATGATGGTTGCTGCCAGAACTTTCAGCCGTTTTCCCCGCCAGAAGGTAAATGTACCAGGCCAGGGATTTAAAGCTCGTATTCGCCGCTCAAGTTCATGGGCATCCTGCTTCCAGTCCAACAGACCATCTTTTTTATGCAGTTTCGGGGCGTAAGATGCTTGATCGTTGTCCTGGGGTACGGGTTTGATTGAACCAGCCTGCCATTTTTCCAGGGTTTCCCAGAGCAGTTCGGCTCCCAGTTTTTGCAGCCTTTCTGTCAGTTGGATACTGGTCTCGGATGCTTTGATTTCAGTCTTTCTCTGGAGCAGAATGTCACCGCTGTCGATTCTGTCAGCCAGCAGTTGGGTCGTAACGCCGGTAATTGAATCTCCCATCAGCAGGCTCCAGGCAATGGGCGCGGGACCCCGGTGTTTCGGGAGCAGTGAAGGGTGTAAATTGATAGCTGCCTGGTGGGGAAGGGTGATCAGGGAGTGAGGAATTAACTGGCCGTAATCAATGACCACCAGAAAATCGGCAGCAAATTTCGAAGATATTTCAATATCTTCCTGGCTGCCAATCTTCTCCGGAGTGATGACGGATAATCCCAGTTCCAGTGCCCGTTGTTTGATTGGGGTGGGTTGGTATTGGCGACCGCGACCACGACGGCGGTCAGGCTGGCTGATAACCAGCAGGTTGTCAGGAGAAAGCCTCGCCGCCATGATCTCCAGAGAAGGGAGCGCAAAGGTGCCTGAGGCAGTCAGAATGACCTTCATGACTGCTGTAGTTTCCCTTTTTTCAGTTTACGTAGAAATATATCCCGCTTCAAAGAACTTATGCGATCAATGAAGAGAATGCCATTCAGGTGATCAATCTCATGCTGCAAGACGATGGCGAGAATCCCATTGGCAGTAAATTCAATTTCTTTTTCATCCAGGGTTACACCCCTGACCAGAATTTCAGCCTGGCGGGGAACTTCTGCGGTAAACTCAGGAACACTGAGACAGCCTTCATCAATGGCATTATGTCCTTCGCCACTGACGATGACCGGGTTGATCAGGGTGATGAGTTCACCATCTCCTTCTTTCCTCATATCCGCAACAATAAGTCTTTGAGAAACGCCAATCTGGGGAGCGGCCAGGCCGATGCCGGAAGCGGTGTACATGGTTTCCACCATGTCGGTTGCTAATTTATGGACCTGTCCATCGATGTTGGTAATTTCATCAGCTTTCCGGGCCAGAACCTGTTCCGGGTAGACGCAAATTTTATGAAATGACATTTTTCAAGTTAGCCTTTATGCTTCCGGCCAGGACCGGTTCGGTATAATACAGATAGAGAACAGAAAACCATTTCTGATTTCAGCCTAATTATAGTAAGTGAAGGCCTGAAATGTCAATGGTATTTTGCCCATTGGTCCTTGACATAAGGTCGATATTTTTTGTATTTACCCCATGCAGAAACATTAATCAGCATTACCATTGACATATTCTCAAGAATGATTATCTTGTTGATGTTTGCCTGGCAGGAGATTTTCCCTGTTAACGTTTTTTTACTTAAGACTGTCTTTAAAAATTAGAATTTTTGTTTGAGTACAAGGCAGGCGAAAATTATAACCGCAGGAATATATGTCATATTTTGAGGATTATAATTTGAGCCTAACGCAGTAATCGAGCAAAAAGGCCATTTTTCAAGGTAGTCTCAAAATTACTAATTAAGGAGCAGCATGATGACGAAAGAAACCCGCCAATTTCAGACTGAAATTCAGAAACTCTTGGATTTAATGATTAATTCCCTTTATTCACACAAAGAGATTTTTTTGCGTGAGTTGATTTCCAATGCTTCTGATGCGCTTGATACGTTGCGCTTTAAAGCCCAGACTGACCAGAGCTTGCTGGAAGATAACAATGATTTTAAAATCAGGATAGATGTTGATCCTGAGGCCAGGACAATATCAGTATCGGATAATGGTATCGGCATGACTCGCGATGAAGTGGTGGAACATATTGGTACCATTGCCAAGTCAGGTACCTCTAAATTGCTTGAGGCCATGACCTCCAAAGACAGTAAAGAATTGGCACCGGAGTTGATTGGTCAGTTCGGAGTGGGATTTTATTCCTGCTTCATGGTGGCCGAGCGGGTGGTGCTGACGACCAGGACTGCCGATGCCAAGGGGGCAACCCGTTGGGAATCTGCCGGTGATGGCAGCTATACCATTGAAGATTGTGACCGGGCAGAGCGCGGAACCACGGTAACCCTTTACCTGCGCAAGGTAGAAGACGGAGATCAGGATTTTCTCAAAGAGTGGGAGATTCGTTCAACCGTCAAGAAGTATTCTGATTTTGTTACTTATCCTATCTGTATGGATATTGAACGGGAGGAAGTGCCGACGGACAAAGATGGCAAACCTATCGAAGGTGCCGAGCCGGTGAAGAAGGTAACAGAGGAAATCCTTAATTCAATGAAACCGGTGTGGAATAAGCGTAAGAGTGAAGTGACGGAAGATGAATATAAAGAGTTTTATCGTCATTTGAGCCATGACTGGACTGATCCTTTGGAAACTATCCACATCAATGCCGAAGGCAAAACTGAATATAATGCCCTGATGTATATTCCTTCCCAGGCGGGAATGGATCTTTTCATGCCGGAGAAAAAATCGGGGATGCAGCTCTATGTCAAGCGGATTTTTATCATGGATAACTGCGAAGAGCTGATGCCGACCTATCTTCGTTTTATCAAGGGCGTGGTGGATTCTGCTGATCTTTCCCTGAATGTATCCCGGGAAATTCTCCAGCACGACCGGCTGATGGCAATGATCAGGAAAAATTTGGTCAAAAAGGTGCTGGGGAATCTTAAAGAGATGCTGGAAAAGGATCGGGAAAAATATCTTAAATTCTGGCAGGCTTTTGGACCGGTACTCAAAGAGGGGATTCATTATGATTTTGAAAATCAGGATGTGCTTAAGGAGCTGCTGTTGTTTTCCAGCACCAGAGATGCCGACTTGACAACCCTTAAAGATTATTGTTCAAGGATGCCTGAAGATCAGAAAGAAATTTATTATATTACCGGCAGCAGCCGGGAAATGCTGGCCAACTCACCGCACCTGGAAGCGCTGAAAAACAAGGGTTATGAAGTTCTTCTCATGACTGAT
>DQWO01000064.1 GCA_011042595.1 Pseudomonadota bacterium | reverse complement strand
TTGAAGATGTAAGGGATATCCAGCGATTGGCATATTTCGGCCACGGTTTCCGCGGTACCAAGTGCCAGTTCTTCACTTTCAATGACGCATGGACCGGCAATCAGTGCCAGTGGTCTACCTGTGCCGATGGCTATCGAAGAATTGATGGTGACAGGATTCATGATCTTATGATTGCTTCTGCTCCAGTGATGCTTTGATAAATGCCACAAAAAGAGGGTGTGGTTTCATCGGTTTGGAGGTGAATTCCGGGTGAAACTGGCAGCCAAGATACCATGGATGCTCATTGATTTCAATGATTTCAACCAGTTTGCGGTCGGCATGGGTGCCGGTAATCTGCAGGCCGCTGGCTTCAAGAATGTCGCGGTATTCGTTGTTAAATTCATATCGGTGTCGGTGTCGTTCGGAGATGTTATCGGTGTCGTAGGCCTGCCGGGCGTGAGAACCGGGGGCCAGCTGGCAGGGATGCGCTCCCAGCCGCATAGTTCCTCCCTTGGGTGTGTCCTCGTTTTGGGTAACCGTCTGACTGCCATCTTTGGTGGTCCACTCTTTCATCAGGTAGATGATCGGATAAGTGGTTTCCGGATTAAACTCAGAACTGTTGGCATCATTAAGTTTGGCACAATTACGGGCAAACTCAACCGCCATCAACTGCATTCCCAGACAGATTCCAAACATGGGTATTTTGTGAGTTCTGGCATAGTTAATGGCTTTAATCTTTCCTTCGATGCCCCGATTGCCAAAACCGCCGGGCACCAGGATCCCTGAAATTCCTGAGAACCTGGCTTCCAGTTTTTCAGCACTTAACTCTTCCAGTTGTTCTGAATCTATATAGTCCAGGTTCACCCGGGCGTTATTGGCAATTCCACCGTGAACCAGGGCTTCATTGAGACTCTTATAGGATTCCTTCAGGGCAGTATATTTGCCGACGATGCCAATCTTGACCTCGTGCTGGGGTTCTTTGATTTTATGAAGCATTTGCTCCCAATTTCCCAGCCGGGGTGCTCCTGTCCAGATGTTGAGCAGGGAGACCACTTTATCATCCAGTCCCTCATGGTGAAGTGAAAGTGGAACTTCATAGATACTTTCGACATCAAGAGCGGTGAAAACAGCTTCTGGAGGAAGGTTGCAAAAGAGGGATATTTTGGCTTTGAGTTCCCGGTTTAACGGTTGTTCGGAGCGACAGAGAATGATGTCCGGCTGAATCCCGATACTCCGCAGTTCTTTGACGCTGTGTTGGGTGGGTTTGGTCTTCAGCTCCTCGGCAGCCTTGATGTAAGGTACCAGGGTGAGGTGCATATACAGGACATTCTCCGGGCCGATATCGTAACGGAACTGCCGGATTGCTTCCAGAAAAGGTTGACTTTCAATGTCACCAACGGTGCCGCCGATTTCCACCAAGGCCACATCAACATCACCTGTTCCCCGGCGGATACATCTCTTGATTTCATCGGTAATGTGCGGAATGACCTGGACTGTTCCCCCCAGGTAGTCACCTCGACGTTCTTTGGTAATGACCTCATCATAAATCTTGCCGGTGGTATAATTGCTTTTTTTAGTTAATTTAGCATTGGTAAAGCGTTCATAGTGCCCCAAATCAAGATCGGTTTCAGCCCCATCATCGGTGACGAATACCTCTCCGTGCTGAAAGGGACTCATGGTCCCGGGATCAACGTTCAGGTAGGGATCAAGCTTCTGGATGCCAACAGTCAGATTACGGGCTTCAAGCAGAGCTCCCAGGGAGGCGGCCGCCAAACCTTTGCCGAGGGAGGAAATGACTCCGCCGGTAACAAAAATATATTTTGGTTTCACTCGTAGCAACTCACTTTCAATGTTTTTTGTTAATCAGATAGTCCATAAATCGCCAGCCTTCCTGCCAGTGATTGTCGGCATTCGCGGCAGTAATCTCACAATATTCTTTGTGGGGGCCCGGGAGTTCATTCTCGCTGTCGTATAACAGGTAAGGTACCGGTTCAGACGAGTGGGTTTTGGTCCGGATGGGGGTGGGATGATCTGGCAGGATGGCCATCCGGAAAGCAGAAAACTTTTGCAAACCATCAATCAGAGGGCCGATAACCCGCCGATCAAGGTCTTCAATCGCCTGGATTTTCTTTTCCAGGCTGCCTTCATGGGAAGCTTCATCCGGAGCTTCCAGGTGCAGATAGACAAAATCGTGCTCCTCCAGGCTTTTCAGGGTGTAGCGAACTTTATTTTCATAATTGGTATCCAGGTAGCCGGTTGCTCCCGGGACATCAACTGCGGTCAGCCCGGCACAGATACCGATACCTTTCAACAGGTCCACCGCTGAAATAACCGTGCCGCTACAGCCAAAACGTTCAGCGAAAGAATCCAGCAGAGGTTTTCTGCCCTGTCCCCAGAGCCAGATGGAATTGGCAGTTACCTCACCCTTTTCCAGCTTTTCCCGAATGAACGGGAGCCGATAAATAACCATTTGTGATGACAACATCAGGTTATGGATTGGGGAGCCGTGGTCTGCGGGCAGATGGTCGACAATCTCCTGGCCGCTGATATCATGGGGAGGAATCAATTTGATTTCGGCCAGTTCCACCGGGCAATCTTTGATGACCATCAGGTGACGATAGCTGACCCCGGGGTAAAAATGAAGTTGTTCATTTCCGAGCTCGAGATTGAGTTGTTCTATAACCTTTCGGGCTTCAGCGGTGCTGATATGCCCGGCGCTGAAGTCGTGCATGTAGCCGCGTCCTTCAAAATGGAGGATGTTAACCAGGTTGCAGCGGAAAGCTACGTCTTCCGGACCCAGTTCAATGCCCATGCTGGCAGCTTCCAGGGGTGCACGTCCGGTATAATAGCGGGCCGGGTCATAACCAAAAACCGACAGGTTTGCCACATCGCTGCCGGCGGGAAATCCCGGGGGAACCGTGGTCAGGGTTCCCTGCTCCGCTGTTTTTGCCAGCTTGTCGAGATTGGGGGTGTTGGCTGCTGCCAGCGGTGTCTTTCCTTTCAGGCTCTCCTGCGGTTCATCAGCCATGCCATCGCCAAGAATAACCAGAAACTTTTTATTGCTCATGGTGTTGTTTCCTTCATGACCAGGTCTTTCTCCATGGTAATCGAATTCCCTTGCTGGTTGAATGTTACCCGATCAAAATAATTGGCCATCAGGATAATCCCACGTCCGTGCGGTTTAAACAAGTTTTCAGGATCCCGGGGATCAGGCAGGGACTGCCAGTCAAAACCGGGTCCTTCATCGGTGATCTCACAGGAAAAAGATGTGGTAGTTACCGTGGTCGACACCAGAACCTGCCGATCGGCATAGGGTGATTCGGTCATTCTTTTTTCAAGGATTTCCATGTAATCAGGTTTTTCCTTCAAGGTGGAAGAAAGTTCCAGATTGCCGTGTTCAATGGCATTGACCACCGCTTCATGCAGAGCCATACGGATGCCGGTTAATTCCGGCTGCAGGGATTTTCCACCAATCTTTTTTATTTCCCGAATCAGTTCATTGACTAGAGAGTGGACCAGCTTAATGTCATTGCTGATTTTAAAACAAATTTTCTTGTCTTCCAGGGAATGGTATAATTTAGCTTCCTGCTGGGTTTCACTGATGGCTTGTTTGATTTTTTGAATGATTTCCTGAACATCCTTAACACGAAAAGGTTTTTCCAGGTAATCCAGGGCTCCCAGCTTTAAAGCCGTAATGATATTATCCTTGGTTCCATAACCTGAGGCGATAACGAAAGGAGTTTCAGGGAAAGATTCCCTTGCCTGCCGGAGAAACTGGATGCCATCCATTTCCGGCATCTTAATGTCACTGATTACCAGTATGACATCGTCAGGGTTGGATTTCAATGCTTCCAGGGCCAATTCTCCATTTTCAAAGTTACGTTGCTTCAGCCCTTCATGTTCGACAATTTCAGCCAGAACTTCCCGGGTGCTGACATCATCTTCAGCAATAATAACCAGGTTTTTAGGCATTGATCAATGACCTCAGGAGGTTGTCAGAAAATAGCAATTTTTTATCGACTCAAGGCGGCAGTTTCCTAGGAGTCTGTCCGAGAATAGAAATTTTTTCTCAAATCGAGGCATGTGAAAAAAATTACCGCAGGCATATATGTGATATTCTGAGGATAATTTTTTGAGCATAACGAAGAGTTGGGGAAAAAGGGCATTTTCGGTCAGCCTCCTAGGAGCGGATGTCGTTAATGGTGAACAGTGCCTGCAGCTTAAAACCTTTTTCTGCCAGTATTTCAGCTCCACCTTCAAGCCGGTCCAGCAGGGTGATAACCTGTTTGACCTGTAATCCATAAGCCTGGGCTCGCTCGATTTCTTTCAATAATGATCCGCCAGTGGTTACCACATCTTCTACAATGGCAACCGTATCACCCTCATTAAGGTTTTTATTCCCTTCTATCCACAGGTTTTTTCCATGGCCCTTCGGTTCCTTGCGGATGTAAAAGGCGTGAACCGGCGGGCCGGAAAACCAGCTCAGCAGGCTGGCCGCCGTGGCAATGGGATCAGCTCCCATGCTCAAACCGCCGACCGCTCTAATCGGAGTTTCAGCCGAACGAATAATATCCAGGATCAGGCTGCCGGTCAAAAAGCTTCCTTCGCTGTGCAGGGTGGTCTGTTTTCCGTCCACATAATAGCTGCTGGTTTTGCCGGAGGTCAAGGTTACCTGACGATTTTCATACGAAAGCTCTGCCAACAGCTGCAGCAGTCGTGTTTTTTTATTCATGTACTATTCCTGTTGAAAAAATTTACCGGGATGTTCCTAGCGATGCAACCCAAAAAGTTGAGTAAATATTTTGACCATTTTGGGTAAAACTTTATTGACAAATTACTACCGGACAACAGAGTCTTTTTATACGTCTGAGGCGAAATATGTCAAGTTAAACTTCTCGGTTTTTCGTTTACGGTCAGGGAATGTGCAATAGCATATGTCATCAACAGCTTTAAAAAAATATTGCTGTTGTGCCGGGTATGAGATTGACAAAAAAATCCAGTCATATTAGTGGTGAATAATAATTCATTAAAATTAACTCAACTTTCCGAGTTGTTCTGAAGACAACTGAAAGAAATTTCTCGGGATGTTCCGGCATGGCTCTCGCTCATTCTCGCCGGCCGTCCTGGCCGGCTCCGAGGTGTCCGCCGCGAATCACCGTCGTAGTGATTCGTACGGTGGCCAATGCCGCTATGAGCCAAACCCGAACATCCTGAATATATCACTGGCAATGCAAGTCAGGAAGTTGAGAATGAAATAAAAATATAGGAGAAAGATGATGAATGATCTGGTTTTATTGGAGAAAAAAGATGGTCATGCGCTTATTACCCTGAATGCTTCTCAATCAGGAAACACCTATAACGAAGCGATGGCGGCGGCTTTATGGCAGGTTATCCAGGACGTGCGCTGGGATAACGAGATAAAGGCAATCCTGATGCGGAGCAATGGAACTCTGTTTTCCGGTGGTGGAGACCTTGGAGCTTTTCAACGAGGTGTAAACCAGCAGCGGCTGCCGGCGCTGGTTGAGGATCTCAGTGCTACCCTGAATGCCACTGTACTGGCCATTCGCGGGATGGAAAAAATATTTATTTCCCTTATTGAAGGGGTCTGTGCGGGGGCGGGCATCGGGTTGTCCCTGGCTGCCGATGTGACCTTGGTGACCGAGAATGCCAAATTTGTTGCCGGCTATATCGGTATCGGAGCTGTCCCTGACGGGGGCAGCAGTTTTGCCGTCCTCCAGGCACTTGGTTTGCCCCGGGCACTGGATTTCTTTTTGACCAATGGGGTTATTGATGGTCCTCAGGCCGCTGAAATGGGTCTGGTCAGCCGTCTGGTTTCGACTGAACATGCTGCGGATGAGGCAATAGCCTTACTGGAGAAAATTTCCCAGGGACCACCAGCGGCGCTTGCCCGGACAAAAAAAGTCCTGATTCAGGGAGTGTCAAGAACATTTCCCGAATATGTTGAGGCCGAGCGTCAGGGGATTATTGCCAGTGCTGCCAGTGGTGAATTGCCGGAAGGGGTGGCGGCATTTCTGGAAAAACGCCCACCACAATTCTGAATGTCCTCGCCACCTTCTCATTCAATTAACTCAACTTTCTGAGTTGTTCTAAAAATAACTGAAAGAAATTTCTCAGGATGTTCCGGCATGTTTCTCGCTCATTCTCGCCGGCCGTCCTGGCCGGCTCCGAGGTGTCCACCGCGAATCACCGTCGTGTTGATTCGTTCGGCGGTCAATGCCGCTATGAGCCAAGCCCGAACATCCTGTAATCTATCCCTGTAAATGCAAGTCAGAAAGTTGGGCAAATTAAGCTATCAAGGTCTATTTTCTCGGCCAGAGTCAGTAATGTCGCTTTGTCAAAAGCCGATTGTGGCAGGTAGGGAATTTCTCCCAGAATTGCTACCTGGTCAAATTCCCTGACAAGTGCCGCAAAATTTTGTTCGGCAATGCCGGGATTGCCGGTGGCGTGATTGATGATAATGCCGGCAACAGGAATGTTGCATTGGCGTAGTCTGGACAGGGTCAGCAGGGTATGGTTGATGCCGCCCAGGGTGGAACGACAGATCACTAGTGCCGGTAGTTGCAGGTCGCTGATAAGGTTTTCCACCAGATAACCGGGACACAGGGGCACCATGAGGCCACCGGCACCTTCCACCAGGGTGAATTCATATTGATGAAGATGCTCACGCACGGTATTCAGCAGGGTCTTATGGCTGATTACCTGCTGCTGGCGTTGGGCGGCCAGCAGCGGAGCCAGCGGTTCCCTGAACCGGAAAGGGATGATGGATTCCAGGGAATGGGGCAGGTCGGCAGCTTTTTTTACCCGGGCGCCATCGGACTTCCGCCTGAGGTCTTCAAGGTTCTGGATGCCGCTTTCCATGGGCTTTAAGTAACTGAAGCCCTGCTGCAGCCTTTGTTGTAAAGCGACTGCGAGAATAGCTGCTACCAGGGTTTTCCCGACTCCGGTATCAGTTCCGGTGATGAACAGGCCTTTAGGTTGATTCATGAAAGTTCAGCATCGACAGGTTAAAGAC
>DQWO01000167.1 GCA_011042595.1 Pseudomonadota bacterium | reverse complement strand
CGTTCACCATGTTCCTCAATGATCAGGATAGCATTTTTGAAATCAGGTAAAAACGGGGTCCCGATCATTGATGAAATGACACTCAGGGTACCACCCAGCAACCGTCCCCGAACAATATTATTTCGCCGCAAAAAACTAATATTTCCATCATCCAGATAGGCGGACATCAGCTCATTGACTTTGGGTAATGTGCCGGATAAAATGTTCTTGAATAATGGCTCATTAATGGAGTTTGGACGAGCCATTTCCACTGCTACCATGGGACCGGAGATGCTGTGCATTCGGATTTTATGCCAAAGTGCCAGTTGCAAGGTGGTAATATCACTATACCCTACCAGTAGTTTTGAATTGCGGGCCAATAGAGAATAATCCAGCTTACCTAACAGATGAGCACTTCCATACCCACCCCGGGCAGCAAATACTGCCTTGATATCAGGATTGAAGAACATCTGGTGAAAATCATCAAGGCGTGCCTGGGAAGAACCGGCTACATGATGTGTACGACAATCAAGATTGATTGATGGAACGCCTTTATATCCAATTCGCTGCAGGTACTGCAGACCTTCCAGCAAAAAATCAGTTTTTATGGGACTTGCCGGGGCAATAATTCCGACCTCATCACCAGAATGAACAGCGTCTGGAAGTTTTAATTGCTGATGGCCAATATTTTCAGAATAATTAGTCTGCATCACTCAAGAAAATTCCATCCCCTGCCGATGATAAAACTGAAACCGATTTCAGAACATCGAAATCTAGCAAATCAATAGATAAATGTCAAAAATTATAATAACTTTGGCGAATGGTTAAGAAGTATTTGCACCTGTTTGGCATTTATTAACCGCAATCATCAATACATTACAGGAAATATATTTTGGCATCATCTCCAGGATTCTTTAAAAGATTCAAAGATCTATTTTCTACTAAGAAAAAAACAGATTCTACGACGACTTCAACCATTGATATCTATCGGCATCAACTGGCGGAAAATTCGAAGAATTTCCGCATTCGAATTAAACTGGCTGAGCTCTTATTGACAATCGGAGAGAAAGAAGAGGCTATTGCTGAATATGGTACGGCAGCCAGGCTTTATCTGGATCATGGTTTTTCTCCGATGGCAATTGCGGTCTATAAAAAAATCATCAAGGTAGACCCCGGACATGTGGATGGCAATCTGCAACTTGCCAGGATATATCAACGGGAAAATCTTTTTGCTGATGCAATAATCTATTATCAGCGGGTTTTTGAACTTTATCAGCAGGATGATCAACCCAATGAAGCTCTTGGAATTCTTGAAAAGATCCTTGAGATTGCCCCTGACAAGGAAAAATTTCGGCGAATGATGCACCGGCTGTTTCCGGATTTTCAGGAAGCTGAAAAAAGCGTTTACTCGGATATCATAGTTGCTGAACATTCTGAAAATAATGATAATCTGAAGGTAAATACTGCCGAAGGGGAAGACTTTTTTGACCTAAGTGCCGAGTTGTCAGGTGAATTAAACACCTTGGACAGTGAAATTGATCAGGAAAACGCTGACATTGATAATGAAGAAGATATTGGCGTCGAACAAATTTTCCAAACCTTGAAAAAAACTTTTGCCGAAGAAAGTGATAAAATCCCAGATGATGATATAAATCAACAGAAATTCCACTATAACATGGCCCTGGCTTACAGTGAGCTGGGGATGACCGAACAGGCCCTGGAAGAAAGTACTATTGCCCTTCAATTTGCCAGTTTCAGAGTACCTGCCCTGCTGCTGCGAGGCAGAATATTCAGAGAGACAGGGGATCTGCAGGAATCATTATCGCAATTTCAACAGGGACTACGGGAACGAGGCCTACGGCGTCAGGACTTTCTTTCTTTCAAATATGAACTTGGCTTAACATTTAAACAGATGGATGATCCCTTGCGGGCTTTAGAGTCTTTCCGGGAGGCTTATTCCATTGATCCTGAATTTCAAAACGTAGCAGAGGAAATATCTTCACTGGAAGAAGGAATTGAAATATTATAACTCGACAGGATAAATATGGCAATTTTCAATTATCAGAAAAAAGAGATTGGGGCTAAGATTGTTTATTATGGTCCGGCTCTTTGCGGTAAGACCACGAATGTCCAATACATCCATCTAAAGCTTAATCCCAAGCAGAGGGGAGAACTGGTTTCATTGGCTACCGATAGTGACCGGACCCTTTTTTTTGATTTCCTGCCTATTGAGTTGGAAAATATCGGTGGTTTTAAAACCAGATTTCATATCTACACGGTGCCGGGACAGGTTTACTATAATTCAACCCGAAAAGCTGTCTTAACAGGTGTTGACGGAATTATTTTTGTGGCGGATTCTCAACGTTCCATGACTCGTGAAAATATTGAAAGCTTTCAGAATCTTAAAGAAAACCTGCAGTACTATAATCGCAATCTGGAAAATATTCCTTTGATTATTCAGTATAACAAACGGGATATGCCGGATGTCCTGAGCATTGAAGAGCTTAATAAACAGTTGAATCCAGGTTCACTTCCTTTTTTTGAGTCTGTTGCTGTCAATGGTACCGGGGTATTGCCAACCCTGACCAATTGCTGCAAAATGGTCTTGCAAAACCTGAAGCAAAAAAGTTCTTCAGCTTCACGGGCCAAGCAGGTTCAGCCATCTAGCGCCCCTACTCCATCCATTTCCTCTTTTTCCCCGAAAACAGAGTTTCACCCGGAGGAAACCGGACAAAAACCAGAGATTGAAGTTCCCCGCATTGCTCTGACCCGGGAAGAAGAGTCACCTGTGCCATCGCTGGAACCACACCAGGATACTCCCGGGTTATCCGGAGGAGAGTTCAAACCCGAGATTGTCAGGGTTGGCAAAACAATTATTAACAGTCCTTACACCATCACCATTCCGGTACAATTGGCCGTCAATGAAAATCACAGCCAGCTTTTATCGGTTGATTTATCACTTACCATTAACCATCTGTTGAAAAAGGATGATTAGCAACATCGTAAATCAGCCAGTAAGAAGGTGGTTCTGGTCTGTCATTCTGCTTTTCATGATGGGCTCCGGCATCCTGATACTATGCATACCTTTACCTGCAAACGCATGGATATTTGCGGAAGATAGTCAACCTGAACCTGCCAAGCAAGTTCAGGTCAGTTCTGTTTCAATGATCTCGTTGATGGAGGAATCATGGCAGAATTTTCTTCAGGCCTATAATAATCGCAACATGCAGGAGATAGATAATACCCTCAACAACCTGCTGACAGTACGCAAAAATTCCGGTTTTGCCAATGCAACACCCTACTCATTGGCATTATTGATTTTGGCCCAGCAGGCCCATGAACGGCATGATGATACCGGTGCAAAGGCCCTGGTTGATAAAGCTTTAAACTTGTCCCCTGATTATTCTTTTCCCTATCAAGCTGAAAGCCAGTTATATTTTAGCCGAAAACAATGGCTTTCATCCCTTAATTCCTATTTCTCAGGGATTAAAATACTTTTTTTCAATTATCTTGAAAGACTGCAGTTATTTGCCGGAATCTGTTTTGTTCTTACTTTTTTGCCCCTGTGGCTATTTGTCATCATTCATATTGTATTAAGCCTGAAATATTTTCGGGCTTTGAGGGAAAGTTGGGAGCGGCAATTGGATAGTAAATCAGCTGCGATTATTTTGTTTGCGGTGCTCTTTTCTGTCAATGTTTTGATCTGGCGTTCCTTTATGTTGCTTCCTGGCCTGCTGTTGCTGTTTACCTGTTTTTTCCCTTATTATTCTTTCAGAGAAAAGGCCTGCAGCTTTGTTCTTATCCTTCTGCTGACCATATCTCCTTTTGCGTATCAAAATGGAATAAAGATTATTGACAGTATCGGGACTCCATTCTTTCAGTCAGCTATATCCATCAATTTTGACAGCTACCAGGACAGTGACCAGCAAAATATCATCCAGCCCCAACCATCAGAGGCAGGACAAAGACTGCAGCTTTTTTCCCGGGCAGCAATTGCAGGCAAAGAAAAAAGGACCGCCGCCGCCATCTCTTTTCTCGAAGAGCTTATCAGGCAAGATCCTCATCCCCCAGCCGCCATCTATAATAATCTGGGTAATTATTATTATATGGATGATCAGATTGAAGTTGCTATTTCCACCTACAAGAAAGCCATAGGGGTTGATCCAACCAGTGGGATTTATCATTATAACCTTAGTCATGCCTATATCAAAGAGTCATTTTCTTTAACCCAAAGTGAGGCATCTTTCATCCAGGCATGGAAGCTAGCTCCTGAAATAATTAATCGCCAATTGACAAAAGGGCAAAATGCGAACGCGCCTGTGCTTGTTCATGAACCCTTACCCTGGTCTTACACCTATCATTATGTGACCAGACATCCCTTGACCTCCGAATTGAAAAATGATTTTTTCCGCCAATACTTTTCACCTTGGGGCGGAACAGCCTCTTATCTTACATTTATAGGCATTATAGTACTCATTATGAGTATCTTATGGATAAAAATGGATTCATCGGGACGATTTTGTCCCTTGTGCGGCGTCAGGTTCCATGGCATTGGTCGTATATCTGATGCATGTCCTTCATGCCTGCATATCAGTCGTCAAACTGCCAATGATTCTTTTGCTATTAGACAAGGAAAAAAAATCAGGAGTTTCAGCTGGCTTATGGATGGATTTTTTTTCTTGACCGGTTTTGTAGTTCCAGGGACCTATCAACTGGCATTGGGACAGACTGTCCGAGGTATCTTGATGCTTTGTGGATCATTTGCGATTGCCGGCAGCATTATCCTGTGCCACAAGGGGATGATAAATACAACTTTATTTCCTCCCGGTTCAGTCTGGGGACCGCTGGTTTTTCCCCTGCTGCTCCTGATAGTTTTCTGCCTGGCAAATTACTATAGCTGGCGTCAACGCAAACAACAGCGTCTTATTCTTCGAACAACGGTTAAGTAAGTGAGTCAAAACTCATGAATGCCAACAATGAATTAAAAGGATATCTCGGTGGTTTTGATCTTACCGATGTATTGCAGCTGATTTCGCAGCAGCAGAAGACCGGCATCCTGACGGTTAAAAGTACGGTTGGCCAAATTGCATTGTCTTTCAAAGGCGGGCAAATTATTGGCATGAATCCCGGGATGCCAAACCAGGAATTTGACCTGGAACAGATGTTGAAAAAATCAGGTCGATTATTGGCATCCCGCCTCAGTAATTTACGCCAGGAGCAAATACGTCGAAATATATCTTTGGAACAGATACTGGTTGAACATGAAGTCATGAATGCCGAGGAAGTCGGCAGACTTAATCTCCTGAGAATATTTGAAGCCCTGACATGCATATTGAAATGGAAAAAAGGCTCTTATACCTTTCAACCCACCTCCATAGTCCATGAAACACCATATCTTCCTCCCCAGCCATCTGATTTTGTCCTGTTTGAAATATTGAGACAAATGGATGAATTTTCTGTTTTTGAACAGAATATCCCTTCTGCCAATGCTATTTATGAATCAGTTTCAACTTTTGCCTCTGAAACTGACGACAATCTTTTTTCTGAAGATTTCAAAGACAGGTTGCCGGTTGAGGAGCGAACCATTCTGGAGTTAGTCACTAAAAATAATACAGTTCAGGATATCACTGATAAAAGTCTGCTGGGGAAATACAATGTTTATCGTATCCTGAACTACTTTTTAGAAAGTGGCATTATTGCTCAAAAAGGAGAAAAAGCGGCTACACTTGGCAGAATTCCAGGATCCGGCCAATGGAATAAAGTAGTAACAGGTATCCTTTATATATCTCTTATCTCATTTATTTTGCTGACAATTGCCACCTTCATTCCCTCAGCCTGGCTGCCGGTGAATATTCCAAGTCGAAATTCCCATATCTCCCCATCGAAAAATGTGATTTCAATGTATTTCAACCAAAAGAATAAGGCTTATCGAAAGGCAGAAGCATTACTGCACCAGTAAAAATCGGGTTTTATCAAACCATAACCCAGAAGATACCTTCAACCCCGATCAAAGGATTTCTACTTCTTTTCCTTTTTATAATCAAACACAACTTTCTGACTTGCGCTAAAAACAGCTGAAAGAAATTTCTCGGGATGTTCCGGCATGGCTCTCGCTCATTCTCGCCGGCCGTCCATGGCCGGCTTCCGAGGCGTCCGCCGCGAATCACCATCCAGGTAATTCGTTCGGCGGCCAAAACCGCTATGAGCCAAGCCCGAACATCCTGTAATGTATCCCTGGCAATACAAGTCAGAAAGTTGAGATCAAACAAAATGAAAATTTGGCTCATCCTATCCTTGCTGACAGCCTTTTTTGCATCCCTGAAAGATGTTTTCAGTAAAACTGCACTTGATTCAGCTACCACCTATCTGATCGCCTGGTTTTGGAGTGTTGGCACCCTTCCTTTTCTCCTTCCCTTTCTCCTGGTCATTGAAATTCCTGATGTTAACAAGCAATTCTGGCTGGCCCTGGTTGCCGGTGGAATCCTTCATGTGGCCGCGACCATTCTCTATATAAAGGCGATCAGATCATCTGAGTTATCAATAACTATTCCGATGATCACCTTCACTCCCCTGTTTCTGCTGTTGACATCACCATTGATGACCGGAGAATTTCCTGCTCCAATCACAATTATAGGTATTGTCATGATTGTTGCAGGATCGTACCTGCTCAATATCAATAATATTAAGGAGGGAGTAGGTGCTCCTTTCAGGGCTCTGTTCAGGGAACCCGGGCCGAGAATGATGCTGGCAGTTGCCGTTATCTGGAGTATCACCGCGAATATCGATAAAATCGGTATTACTTGTACCTCCCCTATTTTCTGGCTTATCGCGATCGAATCCGTTGTTGCCGTGGCCATGTTTCCATTTGTCTGGCTCACTACTCCAGACACTGGAAAGATCATGACCATCAAACAATTAAAAAGATTACTACCAATCGGTCTATGTGCCGCCCTGGTGTTGTTATTTCAAATGCATGCCATCAGCCTTGTCCAGGTTCCCTACGTTATTGCCATCAAAAGAAGCAGCGTTCTTATCAGTGTTGGATT
>DQWO01000315.1 GCA_011042595.1 Pseudomonadota bacterium | reverse complement strand
TAGCGGCATTGGGTGCCGAACGAATCACCACGACGGTGATTCGCGGCACACACCTCGGAGCGGCACACGATGTGCCGCGAGAATGAGCGAGAGCCATGCCGGAACATCCTGATACCTTAATTTTGGTTGCGGGCGCTAAGCCCGCCTTAGTGGTGTTTCTGCTGCTAAAAAGCCGGAGAGATAAAAAAAGGCGGGTCAGTCTGATGAAAATCAAGTGTTACGTCAAGGATGTGATGGCGTAAAATTGCAGGTAGGATGCGTCACTATTGAGTTGACGTGACCCTAAGCTGTGGGCGTGATGCGGTTTCCCCTCTCAGAGTCATTACTTTCCTTGATGACAGAATTGACCAGCTGGTAAAACTCCAGGGCAGACTGGCTTTTAGTATTGGTCATGAATGCCGGGCTCATGCGGGCAACACACTCTTCAATCTGGTTATCGTAGGGGATGTTTCCCAGCAGGGTTACCTGGTCCAGGTTTAGATATTTCTGGCATACGGTTCTGATAATTTCCGCAGCCTTGCGGTCTTTATCTTTTTTAACCATATTGCTGATCAGGTAGAGGTGAAAATTGCTGATGATCTCTTTCAGCCGTTTAGCGTAGCCCTCGTCAACTTCGGCAAAGGCTTCTGTCAGTTCCTCCATGGTTGCAATGGGATCATTGAGATTCTGGCCCGTCGCCCGTTTAATCAATGGTTCCAAGCGCAGGTTGCGTTCAAATGCCCGGTTGATTGCCCGGTAGAGAGCGCTTTTAATGAAGCCATAGCCGTTCTGCAGCGCCGTAGGCTGGGGGGTGATGACCGCAACTTTGTAGGTACAGTAAAGAAAAAAATCCAGGGTGTTGTAGTCGGTTCCGGCCCCGAGATCAAGAATCAGGTGATCGGCCTTGAGCAGGGTCATGGCCCGCATCAATTTCATTTTCTGGGCATATTTAGGGTTGGCCAGGCCAACAATATCGCTGGCACCGCAGATCAGCCGCAATCCGGGTACCGGGGTATCAATGGCAATTTTATCCAGCGAATCAACCTTTTTACTCAGGTAATCCGACAGGGTATGCTGGACAAACTTCATGCCCAGCAGGGTATGCAGGTTGGCACCACCCAGATCTGCATCCACCAGGACAACCTTGTGCCCCAGTTTGGCCAGCCAGTAGGCCAGGTTCAGGGAAACGATGCTTTTTCCTACCCCACCCTTGCCACCGCCAACAGCCCAGAGTCTGGTATTGAATTCCTCGGGTGATTGCTGCTTGGTATCCGGGGAGAGTTGTAAGACATTCATGGCTTGACTTCCTTGTTCCAGAGCTCCCAAAGCAGGTTATGGTCGCCTTTACTACTGCCCATGTAGTTTTCCAGATACTGGCAATCGGTGGGCGACAGGTCGATAAATTTAATCCCCATGGTGATTACGTGCTCAGCATGTTCCTGGAAATCATTGGACCACTGAATTTCTCCAAGGGCATAGGCCGTATAATTGAATTGGGGTAACGGTATTGCCAGTTTGACCTGTTTACCCTGAAGTTTCATTTTATAAAGCTTCCCGTATCGTTCCTTCAGCTGCAGACGCAATCCTCCCAGAGAGATATCTTCAATGAAACCCTGAAAACTGGTTCGATTGGAAAGGGAGGCTTTCTCGCCAATCAAACCAAATTCCACGCTCAGGGGTTTGTCATATCGTTTAGAAGCTCGACGATCATCCATGATTATACTTTCGGTATTCTTGCCGATTTCTTGAGCAGTATTTGCTGACTTCGTAAAAACTCCATCTTCGTCAGGCTGCAACCTTCGTCATTACAACGTATTGTCAGTATGTCTCATGACTCAGGTTTTGCCTGCCTCGAATATGAAGCTTTTACTGTGCCATCGGTTTTGTGACTTTTTACGGATGTATCATTTTACTCTTGGTACATGCTCATGTCCGGTTTATGACCTATATTTTTCAACCTGATACAGATCAATAACCTTATCCATTCCCCTCAAGAGGTGGGCTGACCGGTAGGGAATAATTGCCGCTGACAATGAGGATGTATTGTTATCTTGTTGCTCCATGGTTGCCTTGGTCTCGCCGCTGATAATAATCTGCCTGGCTTCTGCCAGTGATACAATTCGATGGCAGGTGTTTACCGCGTCACCGATGACAGTAAAGGTCAATAACTCATCATTTCCCAAAAAACCTGATATCACTTTGCCGGTATGGATTCCAACGGCAAAGGCTGGCTGAATGTTAACTGCAGGGTTATCTTCAGAAGCGATCGAAAATCGTTTTTGCCATTCCCGCTGCATCTCGATAGCCGCTTTGACAGCCCTGAAAGGGTCGTCTTCCCGGCTGACTGGAGCTCCAAACAGGGCTAATAACCCATCGCCGGCAAATTTGTCAAGGGTTCCCAGGTGTTTGAAAATGATCCGGGTCATGGTTTGATAAAAATGGTTTAATATTTCGACAATCTGATGGGGTTTGAGGATTTCTGTCAGATGGGAAAACCCTCTGATATCAGCAAAAAGAATGGTGGCCAGACTTTCTTTGCCGCGGTATTGCTGGTCAGTTGTTGCCAGAATTTCCCTGCTGATTTCAGGAGAAAAAAAACGGCATAGTCGTTCTTTGTCTCGGGTTTCTTCTATCAACTGCTGCTGTTTTTCAAGCAGACTCAGTATGCTTGTCAGTTCATTTGCCAGGAGTTTAAAGAAACGTAATTGTTCAGGGGTGAAAAAGGCGATATCATGGTGCAGGATAGCCAGAAAACCAGCCCGATATTCACCTGCTTCAAGGGGGATGATGGCAAGGGTTTGTTTTCCCAGATTATATGTCTGAGCAGATATGGGGGGATCTGGCTGATTATTGATTAATGTATCAATTTGCTGGATTTCATCATGGTTGAGGGGTGGAATTCCGGCCGCGCATGCATGTAGATGTAATGGCAGAGAAATATTTCTCTGCCATTTTGGTGTTTCTGCCTTAAAATACAGGCTATCAGTTCCCAGGTGGCGGAGAATGATTTCAAAAAGTTTTGTCAGTAGCTGGTTAGTATCCCCACCCAATTCAATGGCTACCAGGTCAAGCATTTCACAAACAGCTGACAATTGCCCAACTTGTCGTTCAGCTTGCTGGTGTAAACGCGTGAAGTGTTCAGTTAAAACTTTATCCATATCCTTCATTCTTTTGCCGAATCAGAGTGTTGGTTAGGGGATCTGTGCCAGCTGCGGTTTTATCTCTGTCAACCATAATTTAATATTTGCCAGGCTGAGATCCGGCTGAACCTTTTTTAAAAGCTGATAAACTGCCTTGGGCAGTTTTGGCGTGGCTATATCTTGGCTGAGTGGAAATCCTATCTGGTAGCCCAGAACATGAGCCAGTTGGATAATGGCGATGAAAAGGGCTTCTGGTTTTTCAGTAATGTTTTTATCGTGGTGGCATTGCATGCTGAGTATCAGCGGGGTAGGAAGGTGCCACAAATGGCCAATCAGGCCTCCGGCCGCCAGGTGATCAAGACCTAAAAGTTCCCTTTCAATTTGAAAAATTGGTATTCTTTCAACCTGGCATTTGGATAAAACCTGCCGGTATTTTTCCGGTTGCCAGGAGTAAAGCATTAAAAGTCCGAAGTCGTGTAAAAGTCCGCCGGTATAAACTGCTGATTTATCTTTAAAGGCCACTTTTTCAGCCAACCAGAGGGAGAGCTGGGCAGTTGCCAGTGAGTGGCTCCTGAATTGATGATAGAAGGGATCAGGGTTTTTTGGTTTCATCAGCCCCATGAGCGCCAGCCCTACTGCCAGGTTGGTGACTTCACTGAAACCAAGAAGGACGATGGCATGCTTAATGGAGGCGATTTGCTGAGGGAAACCATAATAAGCAGAGTTAACTGTTTTCAGCAATTGGGCTGAAATCATCGTATCCGTAGCAATAATAACCGACAGTTTCTCGGCATTGGTGTTTGAATCCCGGCTGCAATCAAGAACTTCCTGGAGCACCATGGGGAGTTTCGGGACTTCTGTACTTCCGGTGATATAGGTTCTAAATTCACTCAGGGATTCAGACCTGATGCCTGGATGGGGCTGTAATAGATTCATGCTTTTTATTCGGAATGAAATCGATAAATATTTAGTGAAAAATGAGGAATACAGTGTTTTGATCAAGCTGTTATTCACGGTTGTATTTTTTTACTATTAATGATAGTTGTTTTCATTCACTGACAGTGTCCAGTCAAGATACTGGTATCCTTGGCTCAAGTGGCTGATTGCAGAGGATGGGCATGCCTTCAGGCTCACAATTTCCGAGATTTATTCACGGATCAGGGACGGGGATTTCCGCCGGAAGTCCAGTTTCCTTTTTTCTCTGTCATCTGGATCCCCGAAAAATTGGCATGCTGCGTTTTTTGCTGGAGGGATATGATGGTTTGACCACCCTGACTACCCTTAATGCTTCTCAGGGTCTGGTATGCTGCCTGGTGCCGAACGGGCAATATGTAACTCTGCTCCGGTTGCTTGAAAGCTTTAGTGCTGAAGGGCGAATATATTCTTTTATCAGGTTGGGCTGTTTTTCTGAAGGTTGAGACAATATATAAGGGTGTTTTGAGAATTTGATCTGAGGATGGGGATATCAGGAATGGAAATAATTTCAAAAAATTTTGACCAGTTGGCCGCCCTGATTCTGGAAGGGGTCCTTGATGCGGGTCAGGTGAGTGCGGTGTTGCAGGCGGCGGCGGATGTGTTGCAGCAAAACCAGCAGGACCTTGCTATTGATGGGAGTGGACTGGACTTTGTCGACAGCTCTGGTCTGGGCTGTTTTGTGAGTATTTATAAACAGGCACAAAACCAGGGTCGTTCTTTTACTCTGGTTGGATTGCCAGCGCCAATTCTGGATGTTATCATTATAACTAAACTTGATCGGATATTGAAAATCTATCCCGGATCACTGGAAGCATTTATTGCTGAACCGAATTCTTTTCCCGCTTGAGCTCAGACCCTGTTATGCCAGGTTCTTCCCCCATTTATCTGCTTATTACCACCGATGATCACCTTCCAGGCCTTCTGCAGGCCTGTTTGCCTGAACCGGTAAAATTAGAAGTTTTAGCACCTGACCAGCTGTCCCGACGGCGGATTCCTGTGAGATCGACAGTATTTGTTGATTGTCTGCCGCCTGCCAAGGAATTTTTTTGGCCTTCATACCTGCGTGATCTGCCAATTTCCCTGATTATGATTTGTGCTCAGGGAGACATGGAAAGGGTTAAAATGGGGGTTTTGCATGGAGCCCATAGTTATATTACCAGCCCTTTGTCTCCGCCTGATGTTCAAAGAGTTGTCAAACAGTGTTGCAGCGAATTGGCGCTAGAGGTTGAAGACGAACAACTGCCTGCGGATGAGCAGTTGGAAACTTCAGGATTTTACGGGATGTTAGGGGTTTCATCCGGGATGAAATCTGTTTTCCGCCTGATCCAAAAAATTTCCCGCAGCAACAGCAATGTCTTAATCCAGGGAGAAAGTGGTACTGGCAAGGAACTGGTCGCCCGGGCAATTCATAATCTGAGTGCGCGAGCCAAACATCCTTTTATACCGGTTAATTGTGCCGCAATTCCCCGTGAATTGCTTGAGTCAGAACTGTTTGGTTATGTCAAGGGTGCTTTTACCGGGGCGATTTACGACCGCCCGGGCCGGGTGGAGATGGCTGATGGGGGCGGGCTGTTCCTTGATGAAATCGGTGAAATGGATGCCTTGCTGCAGGTAAAAATACTACGTTTGATTCAGGATCGTACGGTTGAACCGCTGGGATGGCGCCAGGCAGCAAAAAAAATTGATATCCGAATTATTTGTGCCACTAACCGGGATCTCGAAATGGCTGTCCGGGAAGGTGATTTTCGCGAGGATCTTTTTTTCCGCCTTAATGTGGTTCCAGTCCAGCTGCCGCCACTCCGTCAGCGTCCGGAGGATATCCCCTGTTTGGTGGAATATTTTATTCATTGTCAGAACGAAGTACGCTCAGGTTTGCCGGTAACCGACATCAGTCCGGAAGCCCTACTGCTTTTGCAGTCATATCCATGGCCCGGAAATGTCCGGGAGCTGGAAAATATCATTGAACGGATAATGGTGATGAAATCCGGTGGTTCCATATTGCCTGCTGATCTACCGGAAAAAATTGTATCGATGGGTAGCATGATTGGTAAAGCGGAAAAAGCTTCCCGGTTGCCGTTGACCGCTATCCCCGCGGAAGGTTTGTCGCTGAAAACAGAGGTCAGTAAGCTGGAGAAACAGTTGATCGTCCAGGCTTTACAACAGTCCCAGGGGGTCAAGGAGCGGGCCGCGCGGTTGTTGAAAATGAACCGAACCACATTGATTGAAAAAATTAAGCGTAACCGGATAAATGCGGATACGCTGAATGGAGGGGAAGACCCTGCTTAATCTACGCCAAAGAGTCAAGTTTCCATGTGAAGTTGTCATGATTCTGATCCTGATTTGTGGTGGGATACTTTTTCCTGTCGACAGCCATGCCGCCGCTGAAAAAATATTGGAGTCGGTCAAGATTGGCAGTTTTAAGGAAAAGAGCCGGGTGGTTTTACAATTGAGCAGTGCCGGTTTTTATGAAGTTGATAATAAGCCGGATGATGCCACTTTGTCTATCAAGTTATTTGATTTCAGCCGCGGCCAGATCCCTCCTCGGCAATTGGTTGACGAACGTTTAATTAAAGGGATTCACATCAGTCAGGAAGAACAGTTTCTCCAGGTACAGCTTTCGCTGACCACCAGCCAATATCATTATCGGGCCCATCTATTTAAATCCCCTCCCATGCTGGTTATTGATCTTAAAAGCCAGCAGGTTATAGCTGACGAAAAGGCTGCACCAGCCAATGAAACAAAAAAACCTGATGAACAACTGAAAATCCAGAAACGGGAACCGGAAGAAGTAGAAAACCTCGAGGAGAAATCTTTGACTGCGGTTGAATCCGGAGCTGAATCAAAACCGGAAACGGGCGGAGCAGAGCCAGAGGAGCCTGAAAAAACTGACATTATTCCACCTTCAATAATAAATTCGACTGTGCTTGAAGCCCCAATAC
>DQWO01000050.1 GCA_011042595.1 Pseudomonadota bacterium | reverse complement strand
TATTTACGATGAAAGGTCATAACCTCCACTGTAAGGTGACTGTTCCGCTAACGACGGCTATCCTTGGTGGTCGAGTTGATGTGCCTACCTTCGATGGTAAAGCGGTTTTGACCCTGCCTCCGGGAACTCAGCCTGGTCAGAAATTTCGTTTGCAGGGGAAGGGGGTTAAAAAAAATAAAACGGAAAACTATGGTGATGAGATTATTGAAATTGCGGTAAATATCCCTAAAAAATTAACTCCTGAGGCTAAAAAGCTGGTAGAAAAATTGGATGCCGTCATTTATCGCAGCGGAAAGCGGTAGATATCCGGTGAAGGTTTGCACCTGCCGTCCCATGTGCCTGGTGTTTGTGTTGGTACTGGCAGCCGTAGCCTGGCCGGTTTTTATGCCCTGCCGATGGATTTTCATCCCTCTTTCATTCCTGCTGGCCTGGGGTTATTATGCCATTGACCGTTATGAGAATCCCCGAGGAATTCCCCGAATATCTTTGATCATCATTTTCCTGACTGTTTCATTGCTGCTTTCTTTCCTGGTTTTTCTACGGGTTAACGGTCGGATCAGGGAGTTTAATTCAGTTGCAGCTAAACTGGAATTTTCACCCCGGCAACAGCTATTTACGGCAGCAGTAGTTGGTTTCCCGGAGGGATTTTATGATTCCTGGTCGCTGCCAATTGTATTGGATCAGGCTATTGATGGTCAGTCGGCTATTTCATCTCTGAGGCCGGGAACGCGTCTATCTTTGCGATTGCCGCCCACCCCCTATAATAATAATCGTTTGCCTCTGGTTGGTGACCGGATTACGGTCAAAGCAAAGGTTCGAGGTTACCGATCGCCGAAACACCCATTTCTGTCATCCAGGCGTTATCGGTGGATGGTCAGTGACAGCCGCTTTTTTGCCGAAGTAGGGCAATGGAGTAACCTGACTATTGATGCCAGTCAGCATCGTTTCTTTATCATGAGGTCCATAGATGAACTGCGGCGCTGGTTGTATGGGAAAATTCATGAAAAAATCCAAACAGAAAATATTGCCGGTATCCTGAAGGCTCTCCTGTTGGGTACCAGGGATTCCCTGTCGCCGGAGATGAAAGATCTCTTTCTTGATTTCGGCATCTATCATCTGTTTGCCATATCGGGCCTCCATGTCGGGATAGTTGTTTCAGTCATTTTTTTCTTCACCATCTGGCTGCTGAATTGGCTGATTCCCCATTTTTTTATTGCCGGGCCGCGAAAATCTGCTGCCGTCATTGCCTTGTTGTCCGGCTGGCTTTATGTGTTCATGACCGGGATGCACCTGCCGGCGGTGCGAGCTGGAATCATGGCCAGTATTTTTCTCCTGGCCATTATGCTTGATATGGCCGAGGATCCGTTTTCGGCATTAATGATGGCGATCATCGTTATTCTGATTATTTGGCCCCAGTCACTTTTCCAGTTGTCATTTCAGTTGTCAGTTGCTGCTGTTGCCGCTATTCTATTGGCTGTTGGTGGTTTTCAAAGGATTGGGTCAGGGTTGAAATCCTCTATTCTGCCTGGTATGGATGCGAGTCATAAATGGTTACGTACCATCCTTTACCGGGGGCTTATAACCATGCTTATCGGGGCCGCGGCCTGGTTGGCAACCATGCCCCTGCTGCTTAACCGCTTTCATTATCTGACTCCTTTTTCCCTGCTTAGCAACCTGTTTCTGGTTCCCTTATTCTCTCTCATTGTTCTGCCCTTTGGGATTCTGACCCTGCTGGTTTTGCCGGTTCCAGGTGTTGGATTTGGGTGTATTCAGTTATTGGCCTGGCTGATGAGTGCGATTATAAAAAGTTGTCTGTGGCTCCATGCGCTACTGCCGAAATTTCGCTGGTACTATCCTTCTCTGTCAGGCCTGGAAATGATTCTTTTTTATGGATTCTGGCTACTGCTCGGTACTGCCATAATCAGTCGGAGAAAATTATTGCCGGTTATTGGCCTGCTATTGATTCTGATTCTGTCTGTGGGTGACTGGATTTATTGGCAGGATCGGCGTGAACATCGGAATTATCTGAGTATCAACTGTTTTGCCGGTGGCAATAGTCAGTCAGCCATCATGGAAATGCCTGATGGAGATGTTGTCATGCTTAATGGTGGTGGTTTTTCTAAAAGTCGTTTTTCCATGGCCAGACAGGTTATTGCTCCCTATTGCTGGTCAGAAAAAATCAGTAAAATTAGGACACTGATTCTAACCAAACCTCAGAATGGGTTAGTAGCTGGTCTGGATTATATGGTCCAGAATTTCGGCATTCGGGAAATATGGTACAATGGCTTGTGGACCGGCTACCCTCCTTTTCGCCAATTTTATCAATGGACCCGACTCCATGGCGTCAGATGGCGAAAGCTTACTGATCTTAGTCGCCCCCGCTATTTTGATCAGCTTGAAATAACGGCAATTAACCCGGTTGCCAATGATATTCGACCGATTAAGCCATGGAAAAAATTTTTGCGGGAAATGTCTTTATCCCTGAATATTATTTTTGGCCAAGCCAGGATTATACTTTGGGGAGGAACGGAGCCTGGGGTTAGAGATTGGCTGTCAATCCATGCTTTGGAGTTGGAACAACTGGAAGCCTTGATCTGCATCAGGCCGCTGACAGAATCGGCTGTGTTTCCGGTCCCTGGCTTAGCAAAATTACCTCAGATTGTCATCGGACCACGATGTGATGCAGTGGTAACAGGAAAGAAGCGACTGACAGATTTTATCTTTTGGGAAACCAGGGGAAATGGATTCCTTCATTTGGATATTTATCCCGATGGGCAGATGATTATCAACGGAGAATACTGATTAATGATTGTCCACTGGGTAAAAATTTCCTATTGCCAATTGCTTCCGGCTGCGGTATCTTTCTAAAGGCTAAAGGCTAAAGGCTAAAGGCTAAAGGCTAAAGGCTAAAGGCTAAAGGCTAAAGGCTAAACTTAGATATAAATAGGGGAGATAAGTTGTGGGTCTTCAAGCTATAAAAGGTTTTAATGATATTTTGCCGGCGGAAATGAATACGTGGCAATGGGTGGAAAATGTATTCCGCCAGCTCCTATCCTCATATAATTATGGGGAGATTCGTTTGCCATTGCTGGAGTATACTGAACTGTTTTCTCGCAGTATTGGCGATGATACGGATATTGTTGAGAAAGAGATGTATACTTTCCATGATCGTTCAAACAGAAGTCTTACTTTGCGTCCTGAAGGAACTGCTTCTGTGGTCAGGGCTTTCATTCAACATGGGATGGCCGCGACCGGAAACATTAATAAATTATATTATCTTGGCCCCATGTTTCGTTATGAAAGGCCGCAAAAAGGTCGATATCGTCAATTCTATCAATTGGGAGCGGAAGTTTTTGGCGAGGAGGATTATCATCAGGATGCCGAAATTCTTATTATGTTGGCACGATATTTTCATGTATTGGGGGTAGGCTCGGCAAAATTGAACCTTAATTCTCTGGGTTGCAAACACTGCCGGCCGGCATATCGCCAAGCCTTACAGGATTATTTGCAACGGCATGGTGAATATTTGTGCGGCGACTGCCAGCGGCGGATGCAGAAAAATCCTTTGCGGGTTTTGGATTGTAAGCGGCCTGATTGCCGGAAAGTTGTTGCTGAGGTCCCGAAAATCCTGGATTATCTGGGTGTTGATTGCCAGGCACATTTTGATGGCGTTATTCGGCTACTGGATGAAGTCGGCATTGATTATCATGTCAACCCGTTCATGGTCAGGGGATTGGATTATTATACCCGGACAACCTTTGAATTTATTGCCGGAGACCTGGGCGCGCAGAATGCGGTGGCTGCTGGTGGACGTTATGATCGGCTGGTGGAAGAACTGGGTGGAAAACCGACACCGGCCATTGGTTTTGCCATTGGCATGGAACGGCTGGCGATGCTGGTGGACAGTGACTCAGTTCCAGTCTCTGCTCCGTTTATCTATCTGGCAGCCCTTGGAGAATCGGCCCTTAATATTCTCTATCCGTTGAGGCATAAATTAAACCAGGCAGGTGTCGGTGCGGTATTGAATTACCGGCAGAAAAGCCTAAAGAATTTGATGAAAAAAGCCGATAGAAATAACGTTGTGTATACCCTCATTGCCGGTGATCAGGAGATCGAGCAGGGGGCGGCTATCTTGAGAAATATGAAGACAAAGGAACAGCAGACTATTCCCTTGAATACATTGTTTACAAACATCAGGGAGGTGTTTGATGGGCATCAAAATAACTGATTCCTCCACGGTTTCAGCCACAACATCCCAGGAGAAGAACCGCCAGCTCTCGGGGAGTAAAGTTCCTGTGGCAAATTTTCAGGAGTTGCTGCAAAACCGGATTGCCGGGCAGGAATATCCGGGGCAATCAACTTCAGCGGTCTCATCTTCCCATGCCCCTTTTCCGGTATATGAAATTGATGATTTCCCTGACTCTTCCCAGGGAATTAACCTGCGTGAAAAAGGGATAGTTGATACAGATCGGCTGATTGCCATTATGGATGATTATCACCAGAAACTGAAACAGGTCGAGACTACTCCTTATGATGGGAAAAAATTGATTGAAGATATGGAAAAAGTGTCCCGGGATATGTTGGGTTACATGTCAAACTTGACATCTTCTGATAATTTGTATAAGTTAATGAGGGATTCAGTGGTTATGGCACGGGTTGAAATTGAAAAATATGTCCGCGGTGACTATGGTTAATGGCCCTGTATTTTCCGGCACAATATAATTCAACTTCCTATCGAACCTTTTATGATAGTTTGACCCCGGTTGAGAAAATACGTTTCCACCGGGAATTTGTTGGTGTCACCTACAAACGACGTTTCCTCCATCTTAAAGCCACGCACTCAAAGCAGCCATTCAAAGATAATCTTGCCATTGCTGGTAAAAATCTCCATGACAAAATGGCGATCAGCTGGTTTACCTGGCGTCACCAGGAACTGCTGCCGGCTTATCTGTCCTTGATTTTCCGCCATTACCTCTTCGGTTTCCTGGTCCAGTTTACTCAAGCGTCACGCTGGATGGACTTGCCCCAGCCATCCCCATCCTGTTATTGGGCTACGCCCATCAACCTGGTTGTTCTCCGCTGGATGAACCGGCACCGGGATGCCTGCCAGCGGGCGCTGGAACCCCTGATTACCCAGGTGATAGAGGAAGAGAACCGACATCTTTTCATCTATTGCCTGCTGGCTTTGAAAGCTGCCCGGGAACTCTTTGAGCCGGAACAGCTTGCGGCGGAGGCTAACGAGTGTCGATCGCTGTTACTGCCTGGAAATACTCCCCTCGGGATTGAAATGGAGTTCAGCAACCTTGGCCGCTATGCCACCTTTGATAAAATAGGCAAAGGCCTTGATTTCCAAGATCCTTTTCATAATATGGAGTACTACAGTGCTTTTGTGCTGGATGATGTGACCTGGCGTTTGGGTGGTTATGTTGACACTCATGTTCGTGGCCGTCGTCTGTTTACCCTTTCACGTTTTGGCGGGTTTTATGAATATTGTCTGGTACGGATAGACTATCCCCGCAAATATTCCCTGCCCCTGACTACCGATCCGGCAGTGGCCGCAAATATGATTCGGGAAGCGATTGATTTTGTCCGTGAGATTAAACCTCACAGCCTGCATCTTAATATCGAACATCGGGGGCTGGGAGAGGTGAAACCGGTATTGGATGATTACCTGTGTCTATTGATGCTTGGCGGTGATTTGGGTCGCGATGAAGAGGGCCGTCTGCGGGAGAAACGTCTTGCCGGCAATGAGCTGCGTGGGGTAATCCAGCGTCGGCATCACCTTTCTTTTTTTGAAGAAGTAAAAAAAGAGGTGGTTGAATATTCCTTTCTTCGTCTCTGGCGGCATGGTGACCGGGATTATGATTACCTGCCGGTGATAATGGCCTTTAAAGGTTTCCAGTATGGCTATAATATGGATCTCAGTTGCCGGGATCAGGTTCAGGGTATGCTGCACTGGGCGCAAAATCCCCGGCCGTTACCGGAATCTTCCATCAGTCGGTTCGTGGCAACGGTAAAAAGTGGTTTGCAGTGTGAAGGAGCACACCCCAGACAATTAATTTTACAGCAGGGGGAGAAAATCCTGACGGTATTGCAGAAATGGAATCAGTGGTTAGCTGCTGAGCAGAGAAAAATCTGCTCTGTCCTGGTTGTTGGTTATGGCTTACAACTGATGGAGGTTATTGATTTGCTTGCGCCGATTTGCCCGGCATAATTCCCGGTTTTTGCATAATAGCTTACAGGCTATCGATGAACTCCATAATTCGTGCATCTCTTCATCCATGCAGAAGCCGGGCTCAATATGGACTTGTTGGCGATTGGGCGAACGTCTCATTTTTCTGAATAAATTACTGATCCGCCGAGGTTTTTTAATCCGTGGTTGTTCGCAGAATAACTTCCAGTTGCCACAGGAAATAAAAAACTCCTTCTGATGCTCAAGGCTGAGATGATCCCATGGGTAGGTATAAACCCAGGCATCCTGTTCTTTAAAGTCATCCGGACTTTCGGCTTTTTCAACAATGACCGGCAGTTTTACCCTGATATAGGCGCTTTTCTGTAGGTTGTCAGGATAAAAACCTTCCAACCGGTCAATAATTTTCATGATTTTTTCCGGATGCCTGAACGTCATCAGCTCACCTACAACCAGATCCTGGCAGCCTTCAAATGGGATGAGTCCGGGGAAGCCAATGGGCAGATGGTAAAGAAAACCCTGGCAGTATGCCGGTCTGATGGAAAGGGTTTTTCGCTTTAAAAACCGGTTGAAATTGCGGTAGCGCTTCATTAAACTGCCATAGAAAAAAAAGCAGTTGGTTTCAGCCACTGCGGCTTTTCTCATTTCAGCCAGTACTTTAATGCGATTATTCCGTTTTTCAACCATAACTCTGCTGTCTTAAAACAGAAGGGTTGGATGAGTAAGGCAAGTATGATGCCTCGCTCTTGATATTCTCGTAATGCTGACAATAGCATGAAACAATTTTTTTATCAAGAATCCGGCCCTGGGAAATATTTTGGTCTAATGTCTTTGTGATATTTAACTACTTGAAATTATTGTTATTATTATTTATTGTCTTGATTTGATAATTTTTAACAAACGAGGTTGTGGTGACTGATATTTTAGAG
>DQWO01000153.1 GCA_011042595.1 Pseudomonadota bacterium | reverse complement strand
TTGATCACAAAATCCCCTGTGCCGCCTACAGTCTTCAGGAACCATTCCATATCAATTTCCGCCAGGATGTTCTGGATGAAAATTCCTGGCCGCGAGGTCCCTGGCTAACAGAACTAAGGAAAGCCATTCGCAACAAAATCCCTGAAAATACGTGCTTTAATGTGGCAGGTGAAATTTATTCCCTCCATGAACTCACCCAATTACTAACCATTATCACCCCTGGCCAGAAAATCGGTTATGTCACCGATATTAACGCCAGCCAGAAGAATTTTGAGTTGGTAAAAGAGTTGATCAGGGGTGTCGATATTCTTTTCTGTGAGGCTGCTTTTCTGGATAATGATCTGCAGAAGGCCGACCAGACTTATCATTTAACCGCATCCCAGGCAGGCAGACTGGCCCAGGAATCCCGGGTGAAAAAACTGGTTATTTTTCATTTTTCGCCTAAAAATCATGGATGTAAGCAACTATACTACCAGGAAGCCGCCAAAAATTTCTCTGGCCAGATTGCCTAAACAGGCAAAAATCTCAATGAAGGTTGAAAAAAATTGACTGGACATTTTGCATCTGTTACAAAATCATAAATTAAGCTATTAGCTTTTAGCACTTAGCTATTAGCTCAACTTTCTGAGTTGCATTTCCGGGAACATATTAGTAGGATGTTCAGGCTTGGCTTGTAGCGGTATTGGCCGCCGAACGAATCACACGATGTGCCGCGAGAATGAGCGAGAGCCATGCCGGAACATCCCTGTAAATTTCTTTCCGCCGTGTCTGCCGACAGGCAGGCTGTTTTTAGAACAAGTCAGAAAGTTGAGTTATACATATTCACCCGATGGGTATTGTTACTAATCAACATAAAGCCCCGATTATTAAAAGCTAAATGCTAATAGCTAACCGCTAATAGCTCAGCTTAGGTTAAAACTGTCTCGAAAAATATATTGGTAAATATCAGCAAATGACTGGACACCAACTAGCCTCAGCACTGGCGAACTATAAATATCAGCCGCTTTCCTTTCCTGACGGAGTCAGAGCAGCGGTGCTCTGCCCTTTATTCATCCAAGAAGGAGAGGCAAACCTTTTATTGATCAAACGTAGTCAGCAGTTAAAACATCACAAAGGAGAGGTCTCTTTCCCCGGTGGAGTTAAAGAAAGCCATGACAACTCACTGCTGGAAACCTGTTTACGGGAAACCGAAGAAGAAGTAGGGATTAAATCCGGAGATGTAACTATTATCGGTCGGCTTGATGAAGTGGATACCACCACCGGTTTCCTGGTCTCACCATTTTTGGGTCTGATTCCTCACCCCTATTCGTTCCAGCTTAACAAGCAAGAAGTTGAGCACCTGATCACGGTACCAATTACCCAGTTTATTGAGGTAAGCAACCAATATGATTTTTACTATTTTAACGGCCAGCGGCTGATTTCCCTGATTGCCTATCATGTTAACAGTCAGGTAATCTGGGGGGCAACCGCAAGAATTGTCGAGCAGTTAATCACCATGTTCCGGGAAAACCAGCTATTACCAGTGGCTGGATAATGTTACTTTTTGATCTTGATCTAAGACTTACAGCCTGGAGGAGGAATAATATAATGTCGAGGTTACACCATCATTTTTCTATTCTAGTCCTTATCCTGGGACTCATAGTGTCTCTGCCCCTTAATGGACAGACAGCCGGTGAGCCATTCAGACAATATGTGTCTGACACTCTCCGGGTGATTCCCATCCGGGCCGGCCGGGGAAGGGAATACAAAATAATGACATTTTTACCGCCGGGCGCCGCGGTTACAAACTTTGCTGAAGAAGATGAGGAATGGGCCCGGGTAAGCTATGGTCCGGAAAAGGAAGGCTGGATATTACGACGCTATCTGACCAACCGGAAACCAGCCTCTCTCCTGTTATCAACGGCCAAAAGACAGGTCGAAGAACTGACGAAGAAAGTTGATGCACTCAGCAGCACCAACCATGAGTACCGCCGGGGCAATACCAACCTGCTGTCGGAAGTCAAAAAATTAACCAAAAAAGTCAAGGCGTTGAGTCATGATTACAATAAATTGAAAACCGACTCAGCCCAATTCCTGGAATTGAAAGAAAAGCATGAAACCCTGCTGAAGAAATACAAGGAAATCAAAACCGTCTATGACAATCAAAAAAATAATCAGGATCTGCTAAAACGAGCCTACACAATAAAATGGTTTTTATCCGGGGCCGCAGTCATACTGCTTGGAATCATTATTGGCATGATGATTCAGGCCCTGCGCAACCGGAGACGACGCTCTGACAGCTTGAGATTACGATGAAGATAAAAAAAGAGAAAATATATTTGGGAAATGAAGCCATTGCCCGGGGCATGGTGGAAAGTGGCTGTGGATTTGTTTACTCCTATCCGGGCACCCCGGCCTCGGAAATTCTCCCCAGTTTTGTCACCCAGGCAAAGCAGGAAGAGCAAAAAGTTTATGGCCAGTGGACAATCAATGAAAAAGTCGCCATGGAAGCGGCTCTGACCATTGCGGCAACCGGCATGCGCAGCGCCGCGGTAATGAAGCAGGTGGGACTCAATGTAGCCGCCGACCCGTTAATGAGTGGGGCATACATCGGTGTTGATGGGGGGATGGTCGTAATCTCAGCCGATGATCCGGGGCCTTACAGTTCACAGACGGAACAGGACAGCAGATTTTTCGCCATGATGGCAAAAATTCCGGTTTTTGACCCGGCCAGTCCGGCCGACGCCCGGTCCATGGTTTCCCGGGCCTTTACCCTTTCCGAAGAATTTCAGCTTCCGGTCATGGTGCGACCCACATCAACCATATGCCACGCCCGCCAGAATATACCGCCCGAACCATTGCAATCTCATGGAGATCCTCCCCGGTTTAACAAGGAGCCTTCCCGCTGGGCAGCAACGCCCAGACACCGTTTTGTTTTGCACCAGAAGTTAAACCAAAAACTGGAAAATCTCCGTCATGATCCCCGATTTGCCTTTTATGACGAGCAGCATAAAAACAGCGGCGCACTGGCCATTGTCGCTTCCGGTTTTGCCTGGAGCCTGGCGGCGGATATTATCGCCGAGATGAAAGACTCACAGGCCCGGATTCAACTCTTTAAGGTTGACCTTCCTTTTCCCCTGCATCAACCATCCATAGAGGCTTTACTGAATGACTTCAGCAGAATTCTGGTTATTGAGGAAACCTACCCGGTTATAGAAATGCAGTTTGGACGCCGGGACCTGGTTTCCGGTCGTTTTGATAAAATCATTCCCGAAGCCGGGGAACTAACTCCCGGCCTGGTGGAAACGATCATTTACCAACAATTGGGAAAACAATCACCGACCAGGCCGGAAAAATCTACCGGTATCATTCCCCGACGACCCCGACTTTGCCCGGGTTGTCCGCACCGATCCAGTTTTTACGCCCTGAAAAAAACCTTGGTAAATGGCATCTATACCGGTGATATTGGCTGTTATACCCTGGGTTTAAACCTCAAAGCCCTGGATACCTGTCTCTGCATGGGGGCTTCCATCACTCAGGCTTCAGCCATGTACCAGGCCTTTGCCAATCGGGGCACTGAAATCCCCCCCATCGCCGCGGTTATTGGTGACTCAACTTTTTACCATTCAGGAATTCCGGCCCTGATCAATGCCCGCCTGGAAGACAGTCGCTTTGTTTTGTTGCTGCTCGATAATGAAACCACCGCCATGACCGGCAATCAGCCAACCCCGGCATCCGGTCTGCGGGTAAACGGCAGCCAGGGTCCTGCCTTACCGCTTGAAAAAATAATCAGCGGCACCGGCATCAGTCATCTATGTGTTGTCGATGCTTACGAGCAGGAAAAGCTGCAGGATGAACTGGCGAAAGCCTGGCGCTATACCCAAGCTGAAAATGGTGGAATCGCGGTGGTTATCGCCCGTCATCCCTGCATGATGGACAGCACCGCCAGAAAAGAGGCCAGACGCTTTACCACCGTCAAGGTCACGGATGACTGTACTGCCTGTGGCACCTGTATTGAAAGCTATGAATGTCCCTCATTGATCAACGACGAATCCGGGATCGTTCATATCGACCCACTTACCTGCGTCGCCTGTGGTTTATGTATTGATGTCTGTCCCTTTGGCGCCATCATTGGAGAATAGTGAAAGGAAATATGAAGACATGAGAATAAAGGTAGAAAATGAATAAAATAAAAATCGTCATTGCCGGCGTCGGCGGCCAGGGGGTAGTTTTTCTTTCCCGGCTGTTTGCTGAAGTAGCCATGCAATCCGGCGATCAGCTTATTTCCTATGAAAGCCACGGAATGGCCATGCGCGGTGGTTCAGTCAGCAGTCACCTGAAAATCGGGGGATACCAGTCTCCGCTCATCAGCAATGGTGAAGCCGATATTCTCCTGGTACTGGCAGCCGAAGAGCTGCCAAATGTCCGCCATCTTCTGCGCCATTCCGGGCAGTTGTTTATTAACGCGGAAAAAACAGTGGCAGGCCTCGAAGACTTTCAAACCGCGATGATCCCGGCAAGCCCCATGGCCCTGGAACATAACCTGCCGCAGGCCGTCAACCTGCTGCTTACCGGATTTGCCACCGCCCATTCCGGTTTTCCCTACTCAACTGTCCAGTTTCGCTCAGCCCTGGAGAAAATGCCAATCAAGGAAAAAATAAGGGCGGCAAATATCGCCGCCCTTGATCTGGGATTTAATTGGGGATCCGCCTGCATCCGATAAGCAAAAACCTACAATTAAAGGCTGTCTTGAAAAATTAGAATTTTTGTTTGAGTACAAGGCAGGCGAAAATTATAACCGCAGGAATATATTTCATATTTTGAGGATTATAATTTGAGCCTAACGCAGTAATCGAGCAAAAAGGCCATTTTTCAAGGTAGCCTATTGAATCGGGGAGATGCTGCTCACCTTATACCCTGCAGCCACCAGTTTATCCTCCAACTGGCCAGTCTGCACTTCACAAAGCCGAAAAATAAGCTGCCGCCGACCGTAAATCGGCACATCATCAACCACGGCCAGGCTGCAAAGGGTCAACTTCAACTCATCCAGAATAGTAATGACCTTGATAATGGCATCCTGATCCTTGGGAAAATCTCCCAGGGTAATCCGGGTTGACGGCACTTTATCCGCCCCCAGCATGGTCAAAAAAGCCCGATACATATCCGATTCAGTAATGATGCCCACCAATTTCCCATCATCAACCACCGGCAGGGCTCCAATCTTATGCTTTGTCCCCAGACGCGCCGCCTTTTCCAGGGTAATATCCGGGGGACAGGTAATCACCTTTTTGGTCATAATATCGGCTACGGTCATTTTAGCCAGCAAATAGTTTAATTCATGGATACTGAGCGAAGTGGCGGCAGAAGGCTGCGCTTCCCTGAGATTGTCCAGAGTCACAATTCCCACCAGCTTCTTCCCATCCAGGACCGGCAGGCGCCTGAAACCATGATCTTTCATGATTTTTTTGGCATCGATGACCAGGGTATCAGGAGTAACGGTTACGGGGTTTTCTTTCATCCAGTTACTTACAAACATTTTTCAGCTCTCCCAAGAAAACACAGTTAATTACTTAAAAGTTTTACGCAAAAAGGTAAAAAACTTAACCATGAAGGACATGAAGAATTTTTTGGCTAAACTTCATGTCCTTCAAGTTCTTCATGGTAATATTCACTATAATTTAAATTGAGCAATTACTATCAGTTTTAGGTTTTAAATATATCGTATCCTGGAAACCGGTATCAATCCCATTTTCGTTCATCTTTGATTTTTTTACCATCATCAACGATGGAACCTAAGGTCAGCAGGTTAACCAGCGGGCGCAATTTAATACCGTCTAGTACTGCCGCCACAAATTCTTTAGTGAAAGCATCCGTATCAGCGGGTTGTTCCTTCATCTCCAGATCAAAGGTCATGATGTCATTATTCTGTTCCCTGGTAACCACAATCTGGTATTTGGCCACCTGGGGAAACCCTGCCACCACTTTGTCAGCCTGGGAAGGATGAACGAACATGCCTTTAACCTTGGTTATCTGATCAACCCGACCCATAATCCGGGTCAATCGTGGCACAGTGCGTCCACAGGCACAAGGTTCATCGGTAAAGGCGGATAAATCACCGGTACCAAAACGAATCAGGGGGTAGATCGGGTTGAACATGGTCACTACCACTTCTCCCGGCTCGCCCGGTCCCAAAGGCTGACCAGTCTGGGGATCAACAATCTCCACATAGGCATTGCTGGTAAAATGCATGCCGCTTTTCTCCCGGCATTCATAGGCAAGACAACCACAATCCGCGGTTCCATATCCCTGGCACAGGGTCATGACATACATCTCCTACACCTCAGCCCGCAAGGCATCAGTTAATATCTCGGCCGCCACATAAACGATTTCCAGCTGCAGATCATTACGGGGATCAATCCCCATCTCCCGGGCTTTCTCGCCAATTTTACGCAAGAAACTGGCCATCCCCACAAAGCCGGTCACTCCCAGGTTTTTCATCAACTGCACCTGGGTTTCCGTATTGCCGACCCCGGTGGGCAGAACACAACAACCGATCTCCAACAATGACTCCTCGAACATCAGGCCGGCCGGGGTCATCTGGTAGCCAAAGGTATTGATCACCACATCTTGAGGACGAAAGCCAGCGGCATAAAATCCCTCTGACCAGCCCCAGAAATCCGGCACCCGTCCCTGGGGGTCGTAAATTGGCCCGGGTGACATGAAAATACGCTTCAACTCATTGACCGGTACGGTCAGAAAGCCACCAAAGGGCGGACTTTCCGCCTGCAGTTCCGCCAATTTACTCTTTGAGGTTACCGGAAGTTTTGCCAGATCAGCCGTTCCCCTGATATCATCCGGGGTAACGCCGGCATCAGCAAATATTTTGGTTATGGCCGGAGCCTCCCGGTAGGCCATAACGCACAAGTCTCTCACCTGTTCATCATTGTAGGACTGCCATTCCGCGGCGGATGCAGTTTCACGCTCTTTATTTAAAAAACCGGCACTGCGGTTTATCGTCGTCATTTTCAAAATCTCCTTGGATTCTAGCTCTCAGCGGTCAGCAATCAGCTTTCAGCTAAAAATTCAATATTTTCACGGTCAGGTATTTATTTTTGCCAATTGATAGTTTTTTGAATTTACCAAACACCCTACACCTTTTTTTTACAACC
>DQWO01000263.1 GCA_011042595.1 Pseudomonadota bacterium | reverse complement strand
TTGTCCTGCTGCGCCTGGCGCCTGCGCCGGATAAACGCTTCCACCTCCGCTTTCTGACCCGTCTCCTCCACCAGTTCAGAACCCAGTGGATGCTCGGGAGCCAGACTCATAAACGTCGCCCCGTACAGGGTATCCTGACGGGTGGTAAACACTGTAATAGTTTTATCACTGCCAACCAGGGGGAAAACAATATTGGCCCCGGTACTTTTACCAATCCAGTTTTTCTGCATGGTGGTTACCCGCTCGGGCCATCCCGGCAGGTTGTCACACCCGGCCAGCAATTCTTCCGCGTAATCGGTAATCCGGAAAAACCACTGGCTTAATTCACGCGTTTCAACTTCCTGGCTGCAGCGCCAGCACAGGCCGGCTTCTACCTGCTCATTGGCCAGCACTGTCTGGCAGTGTTCACACCAGTTAACCGAGGATTTCTTCTTGTAAACCAGACCTTTTTCATACATCTGGAGAAAAAAGAGCTGTTCCCAGCGATAATATGAGGGGTCGCAGGTTGCCAGTTCACGACTCCAGTCATAACTGAATCCCATCCGTTTGAGTTGCTGACGCATGGATTCAATATTATCCCTGGTCCAGGCAGCCGGATGTACTTTGCGTTCTATGGCCGCATTCTCCGCCGGCATCCCAAAGGCATCCCAACCCATGGGATGAAGAACATTACGACCTCTCATCCGCTGATAACGAGCCACCACATCACCAATGGAATAATTGCGCACATGACCCATGTGAATTTTCCCCGATGGGTAGGGAAACATCTCCAGCAGATAATATTTTTCACCCTCACCGTCAACAGCCGCAAAAGTATTCTCCTGTTCCCAGTGGGCCTGCCATTTCAACTCAATTTTTTGCGGATTATATTGCGATTCCATCACTTACACCTGAACCATCAAAAAGACAGCCCTGCGGTTCATTTCCCCTGCCGCTTTTCCAGTTTTTCCTGTTCTTCCTTACAGGTAATACACAAAGGCGCCACCGGCCGGGCTTCCAAACGACCCAGAGAGATTTCCTCGCCACAAGCATCACAAATGCCATAAGTTCCCATTTCAATCTTGACCAACGATTCATCAATCTTTTTAATCAGGTGAGCTTCGCGACCCCGGATACGGAAAAGAAAGTTATGATCTACTTCCACGGAAGCCGCGTCTGCTTCATCCATGAGATCTTCCCGGTTGGTGTGAATATCCCCTCGTTTCAGTTGATCAACCTTTTCAACAATCTTCTTTTTCTCGGCCAGCAGCAGCTGTTTAAAATGATCCAGTTGCTCGTGTGTTAACATGCTAATCCTCCTGCTTCAATAAATCCTGCATAGTGTTAAAATCCAAGCACCTGCAGGAAGGTATTCCATACCTGGAAAAAACTTATAAGGCCATTAAAATGATGGCGGAGTGTATACTAATTCAGACAGCAAATCAACAAAAAGTTATGATCAGTTCACGAGGAATTATTTGACTATCGGGAGATGAAAAACCAACGAAGAAAACGGTTCATGAACAACAGATTGAAATGGTATGCCACCTACTCAGCCAGGGCGGTACACATAGCGTGGGTAATCTGCTCAATTTCGCTGTCACTGGCAATATAGGGAGGCATGGTATAGATCAGGTGACCAAAGGGACGCAGCCAAACCCCCTGTTTCATCACCCGATCCTGGATTTTTTGAACCTGAACCGGTTCATGAGTCTCGATAACACCAATTGCTCCCAAAACCCTGACATCCTTAACCCCTTCCAGAAAACGGCAGGGGGACAAGCCATGTTCCAGCAGCGCCTCAATTTCGGCGATACGCTGTTCCCACGGATATGATTCCAGCAGACCGATACTGGCCAGAGCGACGGAACATGCCAGGGGATTGGCCATATACGTTGGCCCGTGCATCAGCATTTTCAGCCCCCTGGTAGAAATCACTTCACTGATTTTCTCACTGGTCAAGGTGGCAGCAAAACTCATATAGCCTCCGGTAATCGCCTTGCCGACACAGAGGATATCCGGTGACACCCCGGCATGTTCACAGGCAAAAAGTTTGCCGGTACGGCCAAATCCGGTGGCAATTTCATCGGCAATCAGCAACAGGTCATATTCATCACACAAGGCTCTTACCTGCCGGAGAAATTCCGGGCAATAAAAACGCATGCCGCCAGCTCCCTGAACGATAGGTTCAAGGATCAGGGCGGCAATTTCATCGCTATGAGCTGCCAGAATATTTTTTATTTCTTCAATATCATGACCATCCCAGGCAGCATCATCCCGACACTCGGGAGCCGCGGCGAAAAACTGCGGCATAATCACCTCGCTAAACAGATGATGCATGCCATTAACTGGATCGCATACGGACATGGCAGCAAAAGTATCACCATGATATCCCTGGCGGATGGTCAACAAATGCTTCTTGCGATCACGTCCCAAAGAAAGCCAGTACTGGAGCGCTATTTTAATCGCCACTTCAACCGCCACCGACCCGGAATCACAAAAGAATACCCGGGACAATCCCGGCGGGGTGATGTCAGCCAGTTTTTCAGCCAGAAGAATGGCTGGCTCATGGGTCAGCCCGCCAAACATGACGTGGGCCATTTTATCCAGCTGATCTTTTAACGCCTGGTTCAAAACCGGGTGATTATAACCATGGATCACTGCCCACCATGATGACATCCCGTCAATCAGTTCACAACCGTCATCCAGTTGCAGCCTGGTACCTTTAACCGACTTCACCAGGTGCGGCGCGATGGAAGACGGTGCGGGTGAATAGGGATGCCAGATATATGCGTCGTCCATGGAAAGCAGGTCCCCGGATTTTTTCAAAGTTTTCATGGCAATCCTCCAAAGATTGGACCCTCAAAACAGAAAGGGACTTAGAAAAAACATCTTTTTGGCTACCAGTCAACCTCTTTTTCCGCCGGGTATCATTCCTCAAGCGGAAATCACTCCATTTAAGCTGTTATTTTTGACCGGACGGCAGGTTTTGAAGAGCATAAATAATGCCTTTTTCAGCACACCAATCCCACCGTTCATCCTTGTTTTTTACACTTTTAGCAAAAGTGACAAACCGCTCTTATCCCCTTATTTTTCCTTGTTTTTCAACCTTCTTTCTGCTATACACAGGCGTCAATTATCATCATTGTCGCATTACCCAGCCAGGGAGATTATCACCAGTGGTCCAAACGAAAAACAGGCACAACATGATGGTCGAGACGATCCGGAAGCTTTTGCACCGGGAAGCCTGGCATAATGTTAACAAAATTATCACCAAATTCTATCCGGCTGACATCGCCCACTTGATGCGGTTTCTCAGTGAAGAGGAACAGCATCTGCTTTTCTCCAGGATCACCGATATTGAAAAAGCGGCTGAAACCCTTAGTGAACTGGAGATTTCTCTTGCCTCCGAGATAATTATCCGCCTGCCGGAAGAGCAGTCCATCCGGATTTTGAAAGCCATGTCTGACGATGACAAGGCTGACCTCCTGGCCCATCTGCCGGAAGACCTTTCCCATACTCTGCTGGAAAAACTTGGTACCGAGGAATCCCAGGAGATTGAAACCCTGCTCAGCTATGATGATGACACTGCCGGCGGGATCATGACCACCGAATTTTTCGCCCTGTCGGAAGACTGTAACATTGCTGAAGCAGTAGAGGCAATACGCCGGCGCGGAGATGAGGCGGAAACGGTTTTCTATATCTACGTGGTAGATCAGCGGGAACACTTAGTCGGAATTGTTTCCCTGCGCAAATTGATCCTGTCCCAACCTGAAGTCACACTGCGGCAGATCATGAATTCCAACCTGGTCAAAGTAAATATCAATACCGACCAGGAAATCGTCGCCCAGCTGGTGGAGAAATACAATATTCTCGCCATCCCGGTCGTTGATGACGAAAACAAGCTGGTGGGGATTGTCACCGTTGACGATGTCATTGATGTTATCCGTGAGGAGGCCACTGAGGATATCTTCCGCATGGTGGGAACTGATGCCACAGAGATGGTTTATGCCGACAATATCTGGATAATCGCCAAAATCCGACTCCCCTGGCTGTTAACCAACCTGCTGGGCGGCATTGCCACCGGCTACCTGATGTGGCTGTTCAAAGCAACTCTGCACCAGGTTCTGGCCCTGATAACTTTTATTCCGGTTATCACCGGGATGGGGGGGAATGTCGGCACCCAATCATCATCCATTACCGTCCGCGGCCTGGCTACCGGACGCATAACTCTTGAAAATATACGCCGCAGCATCTGGCGAGAGGCCAAGATAGGAATCACCATGGGAATAATCTGCGGCCTGGTGGTAGGTCTCATTGCCCTGGCCTGGCACCATGAAGCCATTATCGGTCTGGTGGTAGCCATTGCCATGTCTGCATCCATGACCATAGCTGCGGCCATGGGAGCCCTGGTCCCCACCATTTTTCAACGTTTGAAAATTGATCCGGCCATTGCCTCAGGACCTTTCGTCACTACCAGCAATGACATTATCGGCATTCTGGTCTATATGGGAACGGCTACCATATCTTTAAAATACTTTTTTTAACCAGCAAAACGGTTTTCTTACTTTCCATGCCCATAATTACCGATCACGGCCTGATTATCAATAAAATTCCCTATGGTGAAAGTGATCTGCTGATCACCTTCTACACCTTGAGCCGGGGTAAAATGACCGGCATCGGCAAGGGGGCAAAACGAAGTAAAAAAAGATTTTCCGGGCGTTTGGAGCTATTTTCCCTGGTTCGCTTCACCGGCTTTGCCAAGCCGGGAATCAGCCTGCCCCGCATTGATGAATGCGAACTCCTGGATCCATATCAGGAAATTCAATACCAACCACAAGCCTTTTTTTCCGGTTGTTATTTTCTCGAAATCATCAACCGCTGCTGCCCGGAGTATCAGGCCAACCGGCAGATATTTGCCCTGTTGACTGAATTATTCGGGTTTTTGACCACGCCGGCCGGCAGAAACTTTACCTGCCAGATTCGCCTGTTTGAGCTGCAGATTATTGCCCTGCTCGGCTTTGCTCCCCTTTTAGATTATTGTCTGGGCTGCCGAAACAAGGCAAACCAGAACATGCTCTTTTTCGATCCGGAAGCCGGGGGGCTCATATGCCAGAGCTGTCACCACCGCTATCCCCAGGCATTTCCCATCAGCCGCGGGACCATTGCCATTCTCAATAAATTCCTGCAGATCGACAGCAACTTACGCAAAAAATTGAACTTCACCCCCCAGATCATGGATGAAACCGCCAAACTCTGCCGGAGCCTGCTGCGCTGGCACACCGGGCAAGAGTTCAAAAGTCTCAAATATATTGACAATATTGATCTATTCGGTCAGAAAACAGTAATTAAACCAACAGATTCATTATCAAAGCAATTCAATCGCATGTCATGATTTTTTAATGAAAGCAGGGAGAAACAGCATGAACTTTCAAGATGTCATTCTTACTCTGGAAAAATACTGGGCCGCAAAAGGATGCATTATTCAACAACCCTACGACCTGGAAGTAGGTGCCGGAACCTTTAACCCGGCAACCTTTCTCCGCTCCCTGGGACCTGAACCTTTCAATGTTGCCTATGTTGAGCCATCCCGTCGGCCGACAGATGGTCGCTATGGAGAAAACCCCAACCGTCTCCAGCATTACTACCAGTACCAGGTCATCCTGAAGCCCTCGCCCATTGATATTCAGGAACTCTATCTGGACAGCTTGAAAGTTTTGGGAATTGATCCCCTGGCCCATGATATCCGTTTCGTTGAAGATGACTGGGAATCCCCAACTTTAGGAGCCTGGGGACTTGGCTGGGAGGTCTGGCTGGATGGGATGGAAATCACCCAGTTTACCTACTTTCAGCAGGTAGGCGGCTTTGATTTAAAGCCCATTTCCGGTGAAATAACCTATGGACTGGAACGTATTGCCATGTACCTGCAGGGGGTTGACAACGTTTTTGATCTGCAGTGGAATGACAAGGTCAAATATGGCCAGATACACCACCAGAGCGAAGTGGAATGGTCCCGCTACAATTTCGAAGAAGCCGATGTTGAAATGCTGCAAAAGCTTTTCGACATGTTCGAAGCCGAAGGTCAGCGACTGGCCGAAAAAAATATGGTATTGCCCCTGTATGACTGCTGTCTCAAATGCTCACATACCTTTAACATGCTTGATGCCCGGGGAGCCATTTCGGTCACCGAGCGAACCAGCTACATCGGCAGGGTCAGAAACCTGGCCAAACTATCGGCGGAAAACTACCTCCAACAACGGGAAGAAATGGGATTTCCACTGTTGAAAAACTGAAAAAAATTTCCATGGATATCCCGGCATCCTCAACGATTGCCGTCAAAAGCCTACCTGACTACCTTTCCAGCTTGGGAGCCAGGAAAAAGAGACGGCCGGGTTGTTTCATCACACCGGCCACTTGTGCCGCTGCTTTTCCTGTACCACAGAAAAGATCAACCCGCCGACTCCCTTTGATGGCCCCACCGGTATCTTGATTCAACACCAGTCGGCCGCTGGACTGCCAGGATATAATCGAACCGTCCGCAGAAAAACTTGGTATTTCAGTCAAAAGGAAAGCAAGTCCACCGGCAGGGAAGAGGGATTTATCGGTGGCAATGCTGCGCCCGGCAGTCAGGGGAATCTGCCAGCAACCCAGAGGATCATGATTCGGCAGTTGCCGGAAAAATACATAGCTTGGATTGGCGGTGAAAATATCGGCAGCCTTTTCCGGGTGATCCTGGATAAACTTCCTGATCGCCGGCATGGTCACCGCCTCCCGCTCCATGTATCCCTGTCGAATCAACCAGGCACCAATACTGCGATAGGGATGGCCGTTGGCAGCCGCGTAGCCCACCATCATGTCATCTCCCTCATCAAGGATTATCCGACCAGATCCCTGAATATGGAGAAAAAACCGCTCAATATCATCATCCAGCCAGACCAGTTCCAGCTGCTGGCCGTCCAGGGCCTTTTCATAATCAATTTCCTCACGGCTGAAATAGGGAATAACTTTACGGTCTGCCGTTAAACGACCAAAAAGCCGGATTGGCAGCGCCCGCAGTCCTCCAAGATTCATCAACCAGCGCAGCAGGATGGAGCTATTCTGCCAGCATTTCCAGAAGCCGAATTCAGCCAAAGAAATACTGACCAGGTCATCCGGCCGTTTATAGAGTGGCCAGC
>DQWO01000133.1 GCA_011042595.1 Pseudomonadota bacterium | reverse complement strand
GCCTGGTTGAAGGGATAGGTGAGCGGCTATCTCCACTGCCCCATCCTCATCGCCGGTGGTATGTTTTGCTTAAACCACCCTTTGCAATTAATACCTCCTGGGCCTACAAAAAATTAAATTATGAGTTGACAAACAATAAATATAATATTAACATGCGGCAATTTTTTCAGCCGGTTTGTGAGAGGGAAAAATATAGTCTCTTTAATGATTTTGAAGAGGTTATTTTTTCTGAGTTTCAACAACTGGACGAGATTAAACAGTGGTTTATGGGGCGACGGGAGGTCCGTGGAGCCTTGATGAGTGGCAGTGGTTCAGCGGTGTACGCTGTTTTTTCTGCCTATGAACCGACTGTGCAGGCTTATAAGGAAGCCTGTGCCAGGTGGGGCGGCTCAGGTTGGCTGGTTTTTTTGGTTCATAACCTCCTTTAAAAATGCCGTATATACGGTTTTTCCCCGGGGATGTTCTTTATTTATGGGGAGGGTCCAATTATCGGGCTGGCGCATGCAATGCCCGTTTTTTCTTGGGTTGCAGATAGCTGGTTTTTGAGCGTAATCCTTTCAGGTCGGCGCCGTGAAATTGCTTTTATTGTTTTGTAATAATTGTTGGGGTGTCGTCAAGCGGTAAGACACAGGCCTTTGGAGCCTGCATTCGGAGGTTCGAATCCTCCCACCCCAGCCAGATAATATTGAAGATATAGGTTTTTCCCAGTCATGTAATAAGTTTTTCTCTGGTTTTATGCTCCCTGGAGCTTTAAAAGGTTTTTAATGGAAAGATTGAAAATAGTCACGGGTAGTTCCAATACTGAGTTGGCTGACTCTGTTTGCCGTCACTTGGGGGTGCCCCTGAGCAAAAGTGTGGTGAAGCGATTCAGTGATGGCGAAATCATGGTGGAAATCCATGAGAGCATGAGGGGGATGCGTGCCTTCGTGATCCAGTCTACCTGTGATCCGGTTAATACAAATCTGATGGAATTGCTGATTATCATCGATGCCTTGAAACGTGCCTCGGCATCTGAGATTAATGCCGTAATTCCCTATTATGGTTATGCCCGTCAGGATCGTAAAGTTGCTCCCCGGGCACCAATCAGTGCAAAGCTGGTGGCTGATCTGCTTACCGTAGCTGGCACTGATCGGGTGATAGCCATGGATCTTCATGCAGGTCAGATTCAGGGTTTTTTTGATATCCCCGTTGATCACTTGTATGCTCTGCCGGTTTTGGTCCAGTACGTTAAAGAAAATATTGAGGGTGAGATTGCCGTTGTCTCCCCGGATGCCGGTGGTGTTGAGCGGGCACGGGCATACGCAAAAAGATTAGGGTCATCTCTGGTGATTATTGATAAACGGCGCAGTGGTCCAAATGTCCTGGAAGAGATGAATGTCATTGGTGATATCAAAGGTAAAGTGGCCGTTATTATTGATGATATGATCGATACTGCCGGAACACTCACCAAGGCGGCTAATGTTCTGATGGAAGAAGGTGCCCTCAAGGTGTATGGTTTTGCTTCTCACGGGGTTCTTTCGGGGCCGGCTATCGAACGAATAGCACAATCACGGTTGTCAAAGGTTGTCGTTACAAATAGTATTCCTGTTCATGACAATGTTGCTCAATGTGATAAGATTGAAGTTCTATCAGTCTCCGGCTTGTTTGCTGATGCCATTAAAAGGATATATATAGAGGATTCTGTCAGTTGCCTGTTTTCTTAATCATGATAGTGCAATCCTGAATTTATAGTTTCAGGCAACTGATTTTTGTTGGTTTCTGTTATAATTTTATGGAGGTTTAAAGTCGTATGGCTATTGCTGAGTTAGAAGTTCAGTCCCGAAGCGCGTTGGGTAAAAGTGCGGTTAAAAAAATGCGTACTGAAGGCCTGGTTCCCGCAGTGTTATATGGGGAGGAAGTAGAGCCCACACCTTTGGCGGTCAATGAACACACTTTGAATCGTTTTTTTGAAAAGTATGGGCAGAGTATGCTGGTGTCTCTTGCATCTGGTGATAATAACAAGGATGAAGAAAGACTGGCTGTTGTTAAAGATGTTCAATATCATCCGGTTACCGGGCGTGTTTCCCACCTTGATTTTTACAGTATCCGTATTGGAGTTCCGATTGAGGTTGAAGTTCCATTGAGTTTTGAAGGTAAAGCGGAGGGCATAGCCAAAGGTGGCCTGTTGCAGCCGATAAGGCGTTCATTGGAAATCAGATGCTTGCCCCGGGAAATTCCGGAAATGCTTAAAATAGATGTTTCAGCCCTGGATATTGGTGATGCTATTCATGTAAATGATCTTGATATTGCCGGGATTGAATTTGTTTCTCCGGTAAATTTTACTATCGTTACCGTTCAGGCTCCCAAAGCGGAAGCTGAACCCGAGGCTGAAGAAGTTGAAGTGGGAGAGGAAGCTGCTGAAGAAGTTGCTGAAGAGGCTGAAGAATAGTCATCGTCAATTCTTGCACGAAGATGGCGGATTTTCTGGTTGTTGGCTTGGGCAACCGGGGGAAAGAATACCGTGATACCAGGCATAATTTTGGTTTTTTGGCAGTTGATGAGCTTGCCCGCAAAATGGATGTGCCTTTTTGCCGTCTTTCCTCATTGGAGGCAGAGGTGGCTGTGGGTGAGTTGGACTCACGTTCGGTTGCTTTGGTAAAACCGCTCACCTATATGAATCTGAGTGGACGTGCGGTTGCGGTCCTGGCGAAGTTTTATCAGTTGCGGGGACCAGCGCAGATTATCATCATCCATGATGATTTGGATATTCCGCTGGGGAAAATAAAGATTAAATCAGGCGGTGGATCCGGTGGGCATAAAGGGGTTCAATCAGTTATTGAATCGCTGGGAACCAATGAGTTTTTACGTATCCGCCTGGGCATAGGGCTTGAAGAGCGACCGATAGATGTGATTGACTATGTTTTGACACCCTTTGCGCCGGAAGAGCAGGATGCCAGACAGCGGGTGGTGGCTGAAGCCGCAAATGCTGTGCAGATGATCATTCAGGATGGTCTTGAAAAAACAATGAACTTTTTTCACAGTCGTGATAATTAACAGGCTAGGATGAGGAAATAAATGGCAAAAAGGCGACTTATTATGAAGGTTGTCTCAAGTGATATTTTATTTTAATCTTAATTAACTCATTTGGCTAAGGAGGAAAAGGATGGAGAATTTGACGATTTATGCACCAATTCTGGGGATCATAGGTCTCCTGGTAGCTGGTGTGCTCTACGCGTATGTTGTTAAGCAGCCGGTAGGGACGACCAAAATGCGGGAACTTGCGGATGCTATTCATGAAGGGGCGATGGCTTTCCTGAAGCGTGAGTACAGGATCCTGGCTCTTTTTGTAGTAGCGGTTTTTGTTTTGTTGTTTATTTTCCTCAATCCGCAGACAGCATATGCCTTTCTAGGAGGGGCGATCTGTTCGGTGCTGGCCGGCTATTTTGGTATGATGGCGGCAACCAAGGCCAACGTCAGGACTTCTGCTGCAGCTAATCAGTCAGGACAGGCGAAGGCCCTCAGCGTTGCTTTCAGTGGCGGCGCCGTCATGGGTATGAGTGTTGCCGCTCTGGGTCTTATTGGCGTAGGCGTTCTTTTCTACCTGTTTGGTGGTGATCCCGAATCAGCTAAATATATTAATGGGTTTGCCATGGGTGCCAGTTCCATTGCCCTGTTTGCCAGGGTTGGTGGTGGAATTTATACTAAGGCAGCTGATGTTGGTGCTGACCTGGTTGGTAAAGTTGAAGCCGGGATTCCTGAGGATGATCCTCGCAACCCGGCAACCATTGCCGACAATGTTGGTGACAATGTTGGTGATATCGCCGGTATGGGTGCCGATATTTTCGAGTCCTATGTCGGTTCGATTATCGCGACCATTGCTATCGCGGCAACAGCTTCCGGGCCTTTGTTTTCCGGCCTGCGCTATCAGTTTATGTCTTTTCCACTGCTCGTGGTCATGATCGGGATTGTCAGTTCCATCCTGGGAATCTTATCCATGAAAATTCTGGAGAAATATAGTCCTGCTGATGCTTTGCGTTATTGTACTTTTATCGGTGCCGTGGCCATGCTGGCTGGTTCCTACTATGTTGGTAAAATGCTGGGTTTGCCGATCGGGGCTTTCTGGGCGGTACTTTTTGGCTGTTTGTGCGGCATCATGATCGGTTTGGTAACCGAATACTATACCGCTGCAGCCCCAATTAGAAAAATTGCTGAAGCCAGTTTAACCGGACCGGGTACCAATATCATCACCGGTTTAGCTGTGGGGTTGGAGAGTTGCGCTATCCCTGTTCTGCTCATCTGTGCCGCCATCTTTGGCAGCTATAAACTTATTGGCCTTTATGGCATTGGTATTGCCGCGGTTGGCATGCTGTCAACGGTTGGCGTAACCATGTCCGTTGATGCATATGGTCCCATAGCTGATAATGCCGGTGGAATCTCTGAAATGGCCGGTCTGGGTGAAGAAACCCGGAAAATCACTGATGGACTGGATGCTTTGGGTAATACTACCGCAGCTATCGGTAAGGGATTTGCCATTGGTTCTGCCGCCCTGACCGCTTTGGCTCTTTTTGCCGCCTACAGCTCAGCGGTTGGACTTAAAGTCATCAACCTGACCAATCCGATGGTGGTTATTGGGATGTTTATTGGCGGGATTGTTCCCTTCCTGGTTGGGGCCATGACCATGTCTTCCGTGGGTAAAGCGGCTTTTGCGATGGTGGAAGAGGTACGGCGTCAGTTCCGTGAGATTCCCGGAATTATGGAAGGAACCGGCAAACCGGAATATAGTAAATGCGTTGATATCAGCACTGCAGCTTCCCTGAAAGAGATGATTCTTCCGGGGATGACGGCGGTTATTACTCCGATCCTGGTGGGTTTTCTTCTTGGCCCAGAGGCTTTGGGCGGCACGTTGGCTGGTGCAACCCTGACCGGTGTATTCATGGCTCTCTTTATGTCCAATGCCGGTGGTGCCTGGGACAACGCTAAAAAATACATTGAGTCTGGTAATTTTGGCGGTAAAGGTTCCGATGCCCATAAGGCGGCGGTTACCGGGGATACGGTTGGTGATCCTTTCAAGGATACCTCTGGTCCTTCAATGAACATCCTGATCAAATTGATGTCCATTGTTTCTCTGGTTATTGCACCTTTGCTGGCAGTTATGTAGTTACTGGCGGTATGATGGTGAAAATTCTGGGGTCGGCTTTCTAAGCCGGCCCCTTTTTTTCAACCTTGACAGATAGTTGGTTGTTGCGTTACATATTTGCTGTAGTGATTGTCCTCAGGATCATTGCTTCTTCATGGAGTCTAGTGATATTTAAGTTATTTTAAGATTTACCAAGGTGGAAAGATGTCAGGTCATAATAAGTGGAGTTCCATTAAACATCGTAAGGGGGCGGTAGACGCCAAACGTGGGAAGATATTTACCAAGCTGATCAAAGAGATTACTGTGGCTGCCCGTGATGGTGGTGGCGATGCCGACACTAATCCCCGCCTGCGTACAGCGATCGCGGCAGCCAAAGCTGTTAATATGCCTAAAGATAACATTGAGCGTTCCATTAAACGAGGTACCGGGGAACTTGAAGGTGTTTCTTATGAGGAGTTAGTCTATGAAGGTTATGGGCCGGGAGGGGTAGCGGTAATGGTTGATATCCTGACTGATAACCGCAATCGGACAGCAGCTGATATCAGACATATTTTCAATAAAGGTAACGGAAATCTAGGGGAAAATGGCTGTGTCGCCTGGATGTTTGATACCAAAGGTCTGATTGTTTTTGAAAAAGAGAATATTGGTGAAGAGGAACTTTTTGATCTGGCTTTGGAAGCTGGTGCCGACGATGTGGAGGAGATTACTGAGGATGGTACTTTTGAAGTAATTACCACCACTGAAAATTTTGAAGCGGTTAAACAGGCCTTTGATGAAAAAGGTTGGGTCTATGTGTCTGCGGAGGTTACAAAAATTCCTCAGAATACGATCAAACTTGAAGGGAAAGCCGCAGAACAGATGTTGCGGTTGATGGAAAAACTGGAAGATTCTGATGATGTCCAGAATGTTTACGCTAACTTTGATATTGATATGGAATTGATTGAAAAACTGCATGGATGAGTATTTTAGCTTAGCTGTCATGAATGACAAATGTTAATATTAGGAATTGATCCCGGCAGTTCTTCAACCGGCTTTGGTTTGGTAAGAAGTGATGGCAGTGATCTGCTGCATGTACATCACTCCCAGGTTTCTCTTTCCTCAAAAAAAAACACCTCGCAGAAACTTTCCCGCCTTTATCATGCTACTATGGAGATAATGGATGAATATCATCCTGATCTGGTTGCGGTTGAAGGTATTTTTTACGGACCTAACGTGAAAAGCATGATTATTCTTGGGCAGGCCCGGGGTGCCGCCATGGTTGCAGTGGCTAACTGTGGTCTGGATATTGCAGAATATCCACCGACAGTGGTGAAACAGGCAGTGGTTGGTTATGGAAAAGCCACTAAGGAACAGGTACAGCAGATGGTTTCAGTTATCCTGAATCTAAAGCAGGTTAGCGGCGAACACGCCGCCGATGCTCTGGCGGTAGCCATATGCCATCATCACCACCAGCTGTTGCTGGGTTGGGAAGCAAAGGTAAAATCGTCATGATTGCCCGAATATCAGGCCTGCTGATCCAGAAAAATCCTGACCAGATCATTGTTGATGTTTCAGGAGTTGGTTATAGCCTGCTTATCCCCGGGGGTACATACCATCATCTCCCTGAGGTGGGACAGACGGCTATCTTGTGGGTGACAACCCGTATTCGGGATGATCGCTTACTGCTTTATGGGTTTTTCAGCCGGGAAGAGCAGCGGATGTTCTTGCGTTTGCTGTCTGTTTCCGGTGTCGGTCCCAAGCTGGCACTTAATATTATTTCCAAAGTTGAAATTGCCCAGCTTGAACAATTGCTGGTTAATCAGGATGTAGCTTTGTTGACAAAAATACCCGGTCTGGGAAAAAAATTATCCCAGCGCTTGGTTCTTGAGCTGGGGGAAGAACTTAAGAAAAGTCAGTTTTCTTCCTGGAGTCAACAGGTAATATCACCGACATCTGGAGCCCCGACAAAGCGAAACGAATTGTTGGCCGCGATGGAAACGCTTGGATATAAACCTGTTGATTGTTTGGAAATAGTTGACCAAGTCCTTGATGAAATTCCCGAAGGACGACTGGAAGATTTGTTG
>DQWO01000238.1 GCA_011042595.1 Pseudomonadota bacterium | reverse complement strand
TCTTTAACCAAAGCCGCATAATACTCTTTTTTACCCCTGATTTTATACAACAGCTTATTTTTTTTAGCAATATTTTCTTCCAGCCCCGCCAGCTTCAACCGCTTTTCCCCCTTCATTTCAGTCACTTGCTGCCGCTGTTTTTCAAGTAACTGTTTTATCCTCTGATGTTCTATCATCAGGCGGGCAAAACTGGACAGCCGCTGTCGGTCATAAATGAGGATATACTTCAGATAGGTAACTTGATTGATTTTATCTTTCAGTTTCTGCTGACCCACGAGTTTCTCCAGCAACACTCCCGGTGGAGTCATGTAGCGCACTTTTAAACGATGATTGAATTCATCGCGTTGCCGGGCCATAGCAGCAGAAAGCTGCTGTAATTGCTGCTCTTCACCAGCCATTGATACCCCCAGTGCCTGCAGTTGGTGCTGCAGGCGCTGAATTGCAAGCTCCAGGCTATGACGCTCCCGGGATATGACATGCAGCCATTCTAGCAGCTCTTTTTCCTGATGCTGAGATGATTCAGCTTGCTGCTGAGTTTCCCGCAAACGTTTTTCCAGCTGTTTCAGTCGGGCAGCATCTTCCGTCACCGGACCGGAAGCCCGGGCAAAACCGCGGGTTCCGACACAATCACCCATGACTGACACCACGACAAACAATAGAGTCAGCACGCAAAGCAAAAATCCATGTATTTCATTGTCTGACAACCGACAAGGGAAAAAACCTGAAATTTTCAGCAAAAATAACATGCCCATAATGCCAAATCAATTTCCTCTTATCCATTTAAAAGATACCAGGAAACCCAGCCCCCCCAACAAAACTCCAAGAATTATAAAACCACCAAGCATGCGGGGGGTAAAAAAAGTCAGAGAAACCATCCCTTGAAGAAAGGGAAAACTTCGCTGCAGCCAGGCAACCAGATAGTAATAAATACCATAAACGGCAGCAACGGACAGCAGTGAAGCAATCAATCCCTGAAATAGCCCTTCCAGCAGATAAGGAATGGCAATATAAAACCGGGTCGCACCCACCAGCTCCATAATATCAATGGCATCCCGGCGGGAATAAAAGGATAATTTGATCGTATTCGAAACGATGAAGATGGTAACAAAGAAGAGAAATCCGGTAACCCCCAGACCAAATATATGCAGCAATCTCATAATTGAGAAAAAATGATTAAGCCACTGCTGGCCATACTGTAACTCATCCACTCCAGGCTGCTGTCTGATGCGGCCAACAAGACTTTCCACCGCCTGCATACCCTGCACCTCGCTTTTCAGCTGCAGTTCAAGTGAGGCAGGCAGGGGGTTACCCTTAAGTCCCTGCAACAGGGTGGAATCCTTTCCCAGCGATTGCCTGAAATGCTGCATCGCTTTATTCTTGTCAACGTAAACAACCCGGGAAACCACCGGGTGGGATTTACAAAAATGTTTAAGGGATTTTAGCTGCGTTTGACTAATTGAATCCTGCAGGTAAACTATCACCTGGAAATCAGTCCGCCAGTCGTCCAATGTTTTCTTAAGATTCAGATAGCCGAATGAGTATAAACCAAAAATCACCAGGGAAAAGGTAATGGTAAAAATGGAAATCAGATTAATAACCAGGTGCTGGCGAATATTCTGGTAGGTGGATTTTAGCAGATAATAGAGGTAGGTTATATTCATTGATCTTCTTTGGGCAAAACGTCTTCGTGCAGCATCCCGTTATGCAGGGTAAATACTTTCCGCTTGAATTTCTGCAACAGCAGCTGATTATGGGTAGCCAGCATAACCGTCGTTCCCTGGGCATTGACATTATTTAAAATATTCATGATTTCGGTGGTAATCTCAAAATCAAGATTCCCGGTGGGCTCATCCGCGAGGATAATCTGCGGTTCATTAACCAGCGCCCGGGCAATGGCCACCCGCTGCTGCTCCCCTCCGGACAACTCCAGCGGATAACGGTAGAGTTTCTGTTCAATACCCACCAGTTTCAACACCTTCCACACCCGCTTTTTAATTTCATTCCGGGGAGTTCCGCTAATTTCCAGCACCAGGGCCACATTATCAAATACCGTCCGGTAGGTGATGAGCTTGAAATCCTGAAAAACTACCCCGATGGACCGGCGAACATGGGCAATCCGGCGGCGGGAAAAGCTGGTAATATTCTTTCCATTAATCAATATCTGGCCTGATTTCGGCCGTTCGGCCGCAAACAGCAGGCGCAGCAGAGTGGTTTTACCCGCCCCGCTGGGGCCGGTCAAAAAGACGAAATCACCCGCCTCAAGCTTAAAGGAAACATCCTGCAAAACAGCAACAGTAGGCAGGTAATTTTTATAAAGATGAAATACCCTGATCATGAGCAGCCAGTTTATCAATCATTTCCCAAAGTTGGTTTACATCATCAATCGGAATCTCGACACTATCACTCGCACGGCGCTCTTTTACCTCCAGGATGCCGCGGGCAAAACCTTTTCGACCAACAGTCAACCTCAAAGGTGTACCTATAAGATCGGCATCCTTGAATTTTATTCCCGGCCGTTCATTCCGGTCATCGTAGAGGGTCTCAATACCCCGTTCCTGCAGGCTGGCATACAAGCGGTCACAATAAGCCACCACCTCTTCATTTTTAGTGTCCAGACAAAGCAAGGCAACTTTAAAGGGGGACAGGGCATAGGGAAGCATCATTCCCTGTTCATCATAATTCTGCTCAATGGCAGCGGCTACCGTTCGGCCAATCCCGATTCCATAACAACCCATAACCATCAACTTTTCCTTGCCATGCTGGTCCAGAAAGGTGGCAGATAAAGCTTCACTGTATTTGACCCCCAGCTTAAAAATATGCCCGACCTCAATCCCCCGGACCACTTCCATCACCGCGCCGCAGCGGGGGCAGGCATCACCGGCCTGCACTTCCACCACATCACCAACCTGAGAGGCGGTAAAGTCCCGACCATAAACCACGTGCTGTAAATGGAAACCATCACGATTGGCCCCGCAAACCAGTGATGACATTCCCGCGACTTCCTGATCAGCAACAACTTCTATCTTCACCGTCACCGGCCCTAAAGATCCGATTCTAGCGGCAAAATCCTCCTCAATCCTGCTCTCTTCAGCCAATTCTACCCATTGAACTCCCAAGAGCGCTTTCAATTTAGTCTCACTCACCTGCCGGGCACCATTAACTACGACCATAGTCAAACCCCGATCACTTTCATAGACCATGGATTTAACGGTTTTCCGCGGTTCAATTTTCAAGAAGGCACACACTTCCTCGATGGTACCACAATCCGGGGTCGATATTTCTTCCATAGCCGGTACAATATTTTGATCTCCCCCTCCCACTTCGGGAGCGGGACAAGCCCGTTCAGCTTTTTCCAGATTGGCGGCATAGTCGCATTTGCTGCAGGTAGCCACTCCATCTTCACCCGAGTTCGCCAACACCACAAATTCATGGGAAAAACTGCCGCCGATGGCACCACTATCCGCCTCAACCGCGCGGAAATCAAGTCCACAGCGTTTAAAAATCCGGCCATAGGCAGCAAACATGACATGGTAACTCTTTTCCGCCATCTGATCATCCACATCAAAGCTGTAACCATCTTTCATGATAAATTCCCGTCCCCGCATGAGCCCGAAGCGCGGCCTGATTTCATCCCGAAATTTGGTCTGAATCTGGTAGAGATTCAGCGGCAGCTGCCGATATGAACGTATTTCATGACGGACCAGGTCAGTAATCACCTCTTCGTGGGTGGGTCCGAGGCAGAATCCCCGCTGGTGGCGATCGGTAAAGCGAAGCAATTCCTTACCATACTGCTCCCAGCGGCCACTTTCCTGCCAAAGCTCAGCCGGCTGAACCCCCGGCAGCAATAATTCCTGGGCCCCCGCCCGGTTCATTTCCTCCCTGACAATCCGCTCAACATTGCGAACAGCCATGAGTCCCAATGGCAGATAGGCATAGATACCGGCAGCCAGACGGCGGATCATCCCGGCCCGCAGCATCAGTTTATGACTGATAACCTCAGCTTCCGTCGGATCTTCTTTTAATGTGGGAATGTACATCCTGGAAAAACGCATTGCTATTCAACTCCTTCATGAAGTTCGCATCATATCGCAAAAATCAGCGGAGGTACTCCGCCAATGGAGCTTTTACAAAACCGACAACACTACTTATGAAACTCACCTGTTGATGTCAAGAAATAAAAAGCCCCCAGCAGAAATGCCGGGGGCTTTCACAGACTTACTCAGGGGCTGACAAGGATTACAGCTCGCGACGGTCAGCCATATCGAAGAGTTTACGCTCTTTCTTCTCCTGGATACCCAGGGCTTCACGTTTCTTGTCAATATGGTCGATCATCTTCTGGGCATGTTCATATGGATCCTTGGCAAAATCCCACATACCGCCATGCTGTTCTTCCAGACCATTGAAGAGCAGATCTTTGAACTTGGTGTTATCGGTAACCGGGAAGGTAGCGCCGAACACGGTGTAGACCCCGGAGGAAACAAAGTACTGACCGATGGAGATAGCCTTTTCACTCATCCATTCAGGCGCTGAACCGGCCACCGGCACATCAGAAATTCTGTCGCCCAGGCCGCCGGTTTTAACCACCTCGGCGGCAGCAATCAGGATACGGCTGTTGTCAACACAGGAACCAACGTTGAGCACCGGTGGCAGACCAGTGGTTTCACATACTTCCGCCAGGCCGTCGCCACAAAATTTGGCCGCTTCAGGAACCATCAGGCCGGCCTTGGCCAAGGAGATGGCTGAACAACCGGTCTGGAGTACCAGGACATTATTTTTGATCAGCTCTTTGACCACTTCCACGTGGACCCAGTCATGTTTGACTCGGGGATTGGTGCAACCAACAACGCCGGCAAGCCCACGGATGCGACCGTTGATGATGTTCTCATTCAACGGCACGTAGGAAGAACGATAGGTGCCACCCAGAACATAGTTGATGTATTCGTGGGAAATCCCGGAAATACTGATCTGCTTATGCTTGGGGATTTCCACTGGTTTAGTGCGATTTTTGAAGCGCTCAATAGCCATGTCAACAATCGTATCAACACATTCGCGGGGATTATCTTCCTCCAATTGCACATGGACGGCACCTTCAATATGAGCCCTGGTGTTGGTGGTCACAAACCTGGTGCCATAGCACTCGGCCAGCGGTGCCAGACCCTGCATGATACACTGGATATCAACACCCATGGCATCAACAGCTCCGGTGACAATAACCGGTTCAGCAGAAAGGAAGTTACCGATATGGGGTATCCCATGACGCATCATTACTTCAGCCCCGGAACAACACATACCGCCCAGGACGATACCCTTGGCACCGGCAGCCTTGGCTTTTTCGATATTCTTCGGGTCGTTGCAGGCATCGATCATCGATTCAAACAAGTTGGGCTCATGGCCGTGAATGATAACGTTGACGGACTCTTCATCCAGGCAACCCATATCGGTCATGGCATGGATGGCTTTCGGAGTCCCATAGAGAATATCAGACAGCTCGGTGGCCACCATAGAACCACCCCAGCCATCGGACAGTGCTGTGCGCTGGAACTGCTGAGCAATATTCTCATAATGCTGATCAACCCCGATATGGGTGCGGTGCATCATCTCCATCAGCTCACGCATGGCTCCACGGGGGACAATGCCCAGTTCTCTCCAGTCCTCCAGAGTTTTTTCCGGCACCCGCTTCATGAACGGAATTTCACCTTCCACCTGGGTGTAGGTTCGTTCCAGCTCTTCAGCCAACTCCAGGGCCATCTCTTTAACATCGCGATCCTTAACTTCTCCGTCCACTTCAACAGTGGTGGGAATATCAATTTCACTGCAGACATATTTCAGTTTGTCAACATCCTTAATGGTGTAATCGGTAATTTTTCCATGGACAACTTCTTTAAACAGGTCCAGCATTGCCATCCCGTGGTCAGTATGGGCGGCAGCACCACTAACAACCATGCGGGCAAAGTTACGGGCCTGGATAGTATCAATAGTAGCTCCGCAGACGCCTTTTTTCGCATAGGGATCTTTCGGGCTCAAACGACAGGGCCCCATGGAACAGTTTTTACAACAGGCGGATTTATCGCCAATGGGACAGGCGGACATATCATTTGCCCGATCAAAACAAGTCTGGACTCCATCTTTTTTTGCTTTTTCCAACATCTGAAGAGTGGTTTCACAGATACTAGCTTCCTGAATGTTCAATTCTTTGGCCATTACTACCTCCTTGATAGCGTTGTTTAGATATTATTCGTTCAATAAAAAATTGCCTCACCTATAAACGGCAGAAATATGCCTGCAATAATTATTCCAGATACAAAAAAAATTATATTTTTTCATGGTTACCGGCCGGAAATCAGACATCTTTCATTGTCAAGTTGCAAACAGATAGAAAATGCAATAAAAACCAGGCAATTATAGAGTTATGGAGTTCTCCACTATCATCCGAATGATCATCCTTGGCGACTTTTAAAAACCTAAACTAGAATACAGGTCAGCTGAAAAGCATGAAACCGCTCCGCAATTTTTTCGCATGCGCAAAATTTGCGGAAAAAATTTTCGCGCAGCTGGATATTATTTATCTTCCTTAACTCAAATTTCTGAGTTGTATTGCCAAACATACACTACAATCTAACGCGAGCTTAACGCCCGCAACCCAAATCAGGGTATCAGGATGTTCCGGCATGGCTCTCGCTCATTCTCGCGGCACATCGTGTGCCGCTCCGAGGCGTCCGCCACGAATCACATCGTGTGATTCGTTCGGCGGCCAATACCGCTATGAGCTAAGCCCGAACATCCTGAATGTATTTCCGACAATTTCTTGTTTTTTATACCCCTCAAGGGGGTACTGAAAAGAGCGACAGCCTTTCAGGGGTAAGGCACTAAAACTGTTTTCGGCTGTCCAATAGAATAGTAACCGGTCCATCATTAATCAATTTCACTTCCATCATTTCCTGAAACCTACCACCGCAGGCAGGAATTCCCTGCTGTTGCAGGCCTTCCAAAACCTCCAGGTACAACTGTTTTCCGGTTGCCGCATCAGCCGCCCCAAAAAATGAGGGACGGGTTCCTTTGCGCACATCACCGAAAAGCGTAAACTGGGGAACCAGCAGGACCTCACCTTCCACATCCACCAGGGAACGGCTCATCTTTCCCTGCTCATTAGCAAAAATACGCAAGCTACTGATTTTCCTGATCATATAATCAACATCGGCAGCACCGTCACCTTTAGCTGCTCCCAACAGGACCAGAAAACCCCGG
>DQWO01000174.1 GCA_011042595.1 Pseudomonadota bacterium | reverse complement strand
CGAATCACCGTCGTGGTGATTCGTTCGGCACCCAATGCCGCTATGAGCCAAGCCCGAACATCCTGAATGTATTCCCGACAATTTCTTGTTTTTTTTGACAGCCTTTCGGGAGTAAGGCACTAAGTTGGGCGATTAGCTTAATGATTACATAATGTTAAATGCTACAGGTTTTCCATCTATTGGGTGTTATTTCTCATTAACGTAAAACCTTGATTTTTTGGAGCTGAAAGCTGACAGCTGACAGCTGATTGCTGATTGCTGATTGCTGTCCATGATAATAAGGCAAAAGATTTTTGTAAAGACTTTTTGTAGAAGTAAGTGCTAAATATCGCTGGCTGACTGCCTACCTGTTTTGTTTCTGGTGACTGTCTGTTTTTCCTAATAATATAGCATGGTTATTGTTCTGCTGTGGTTGACAGTCTCGAAAAGTCATGGTAGACGATAGCAGATTGGTGATGAATATTTTTCAAGGTAGCCTATCGTGAAACTTCGACTCATCTTCCTGGTTCTGTCCCTGTTGGCCTTTTTATCGGCGGCTACCGGCGGCTATTTGTATTATGTGTCGCTGAAAAAGTCGGCTTTTGCTGAAGCCGAGCGTCAGGCTGTCAACCGAGTGGAAATTATCCAGAAAAATTTGTCGGCTTTCCTGGCGGAAAATGTCAGACCGGTACGGGTTCTGGCCGGGATGCCGGCACTGGCGGAAATCTTATCAACTGAGGATCACAATACGGTGGCGGTAGAGGCGCTGCTGGATCGTTTCAATCAGGCACTGGGAGCTGATGTCTGTTACCTGATGAATCGTCAGGGGGTTACGGTGGCTTCCAGTAATCGGGATGAATCTGACAGCTTTGTGGGTAAAAACTTTGCTTTCCGTCCTTATTTTCAACAGGCTGTTACCGGTCATCCCGCCACTTACCTGGCTCTGGGGGTAACCTCTGGTAAACGGGGGGCTTATTCCAGTCACCCGGTTGTTGATTCCGCGGGAAAAATTGTCGGAGTGGCGGTGGTGAAAGCGTCGCTGGCGCAGGTGGAAAAAGAGCTGGGGTCAGGAAGTGATGAGATTGTTCTGGTTATTGATCCCCATGGGCTGGTATTTATTGCCAATCAGCCTCAATGGTTGTATCACTTTTTATGGAAGCGTAGCGCCGGGGAAAAAGCAACGTTGCTTGATTCTCTGCAGTTTGGCCGGGGGCCATGGCCTTGGATGGGCATGTCTCCCGAGGGGGAAAAATTTGCCGTTGATGGTCATGGCGAGACCTACCTGTTGAACCGGATGAATCTTGACCATCATCCTGGCTGGCAGGTAGTGCATCTGCGCAGCCTTAAGGCAATTTCACGGATAGTTTCCGATCCTTTGCTTCGGGTTACCGGACCGACGGTTTTAACCTTGTGTATTCTTGTTGCTTTATCGGTTTTTCTTCTCTATCGGAAGGCCAGCCAGGAAATTGTCCAGCGCAAAACGGTTGAGCAGGCTCTCAGGGAAAGTGAGGAACGCTATCGCAGTATTTACCATCACACTCCGGCTATGCTCCATTCCATCAACGCTGAAGGGTGTCTGGTAAGTGTCAGTGATCACTGGCTGGAGGCCCTTGGTTATGAGCGAGAAAAGGTGGTGGGGCGGCCGCTGGCTGATTTCCTCAGCTCGGAATCCCGCCGTTATGCTGTCGAGCGGGTGATTCCGGAATTTTTTAACTCCGGTTATTGTAAAGACATTGCCTACCAGTTTGTTAAAAAGGATGGTCGGACCATGGATGTTCTGCTTTCGGCCATTGGCGACCGGAATCAGGATGGAAAGGTTACCCGTTCCCTGGCCGTATCCATCGATATTACCGAGCGAAAACGGGCAGAGGAGGGATTGCAAAAGGCCAAGGAAGAGCTCAGTCGTTATTCCCGGGATCTTGAACGGCAGGTCAAAAAACGTACCGAAGAAATTGCCAGTATTCTTAAGTATACTCCGGCCGTGGTTTACATTAAAGATCGGGATGGTCGTTACCTGCTGGTTAACACCCGCTATGAGGAGCTTTTCGGGGTGAAAAACGAGGAGGTCCGCGGACAGACTGATTATGATGTTCTCCCCCGGGAAGTGGCGGACCAATTTCGTACTCATGATCGCCAGGTATTGAACCAGGGACATCCTGCCCAGATGGTTGAACGGATACTTCAGGATGATGGTTTGCATACCTACCTGTCGATAAAATTTCCGGTGTATGACGAAACCGGTGCTCCCAGCGGAGTCTGCGGTATTGCCACCGATATCACTGAGCTGAAAAAAGCCCAGGATCAACTTAGACGCCTGTCCGGCAGTATTATGGCCAGCCAGGAGAAAGAACGTTCAGCCATTGCCAGAGGGCTGCATGACGAACTGGGACAGGTGCTGACGGCTTTTCGCCTGGACACCGTCTGGCTGGAAGAACGATTGCGGCAAACAGATCCCCTGGCGGCTCAAAGGGCCTCGGCCATGAGCGGCCTGATTGATCAAACCATCGATGAAGTGCGCAGCATTGCCCTGCGTTTGCGCCCGGGAATTCTTGATGACCTGGGGCTGGTGGATGCCCTGGAATGGTATGCTGCCGATTTTGAACGACGGGTCGGAATTGCCTGTGCTTTTAAGCGGGATGAAATTTCCCCCATCGCCGGCGAACTGGCTACCGCGGCTTACCGGATTGCCCAGGAGGCTTTGACCAATGTTGCCAGACATGCCGATGCCGATCAGGCCACCCTGGCTCTTTCTATTCATGAAGGTGTTTTAACTTTAACCATTCATGATGATGGCCGTGGTTTTGATCTTCGCGACTTGTCTGAATCAAAGGGTTTGGGGGTTGCCGGAATGCGTGAACGGGCGGCTCTGATTGGCGGCATGCTGGAAGTAAAATCCGAACCAGGCCGGGGAACCAGGATCATTTTTACCGTCAGACATACGCAGGAGGGGTGAAGGTTGCCATGATTAAGGTTCTACTGGCTGATGATCACAGTATTGTCCGGGCTGGATTGGCGCGAATTATTGTTGAAAGTGGTGATATGGAGGTTATGGCCGAGGCCGCCGACGGTCGCGAAACTATAGATCTGGTGCAGAAAAAAGTTCCTGATGTGGTGGTGCTCGATATCTCCATGCCGGGACTGGATGGGCTGGAAGTGGCAGACCGGTTGTTATCGTTGCATCCCGGATTGCCGATTATTATCCTGACCATGCATGAAGAAGAACAGTATGTGCTGCGGGCGGTGGAGATTGGAGTGATGGGTTATGTTACCAAGCGTTCGGCTCCGGAACAGCTGGTGGCGGCCATTCGCAAGGTTTATGGTGGTTCCCGCTACCTGAGCGATGAAGCGGTGGAGATGCTGGCTCTGCGGATGGCCAGCGGAAGCCAGGGGCAATCACCGCTGGATTCCCTTTCAACCCGGGAGCTGCAGGTTTTACGTCAGCTGGCCTTGGGGCAGACTAACCGGGAAATAGCCGCGTCATACCATATAAGTGTCAAAACGGTGGATACCTATCGTTTTCGCCTGCTGAAAAAACTCAACCTGCGCAATAATGCCGAGCTGTCTCTCTTTGCCATTCAAAATCATCTGATAGAGCCATAAGATGTATATGTTTTCATCTTGATGTATTCAATCATGTAAGAAAATTTCTTACGATAAAATCAAAAAAGGTTGACTTGACAGTTTTCGGATCGCCTGTTAGTCTCTGCTGATAATATGGTAAAACCGGTTTTTAAAATAACCCTGCTCTGGTGCAGGACAAACAACGTGTAAGGAGGTTAGCGATGAAAAAGTCAAAAATGCTGTTGGGGTTTGCCTGTCTTTTGACACTCTGCTTTGCCTTTGGGCCTTCCCAGGCGATGGCGGCTGATTCGGTCAAGGTTGGTATTGTTCTGCCACTGACCGGCTCGATGGCCAAATTTGGTGAAATCGAAAATCAATCTTTTAAAATGGCGCTGGAAGAAATTAATGCTGCTGGTGGCATCAACGGTAAAAAACTGGAATTGCTGATTGAGGATACCACCGGTCGTCCGGATGTGGGCCGCTCAGTGGTGGAAAAACTGATTACCAAAGATAAGGTTGTCATGATTGGTGGCGGTTACAGCAGTTCGGTAACCTATGGTGCTGCCGGGGTCTGTCAGCAGAATCAGATGCCGTTTCTGGTCAATACCGGTTCAGCCGATAAGATTACTTCTTCCGGTTGGGATTATGTCTATCGTCTTAACCCCCCGGTGAGTAAATATGCCAGCGCGGTTGAATCTCTGATGACTGAAGTGGTAAAACCGAAAACCGTGGCTATCCTCCATGAAAACTCCCTTTTCGGCAGTAAAGGGGCTAAATCATTCAGTAAAACCTGTGGCAAATTGGGCATCAAGGTAGTGTTGAAAGAGGGTTATGAGCATGGCGGCATTGATTATAAACCGGTCTTAAGCAAAATTAAACAGCTCAACCCTGATATTGTTTACATGATTTCCTACATTATGGATGCTTCTTTGCTGATGAAACAGGCCAAGGAAATGAAGCTGACGCCGAAATTGTTTGTTGGTGGTGCTGCCGGTTTTACCCTGCCTGAATTTAAAACAAATGCCGGCGTGGCTTCCGATAAGGTTATTTCCGCCACCCTTTGGCACCAGATATTGCCTTTTCCCGGAGCGATGGATTATTACAATAAATTCAAATCCCGTTACCATAAATCAGTCGATTATCATGGAGCTGAAGCCTATGCTGCCTGTTATGTTATTGCTGATGTGCTGAAACGGGCAAAATCCTTCAAAAACACCGATATCAAGGCGGCCTTGGATGAAACGGATATGATGACGGTTTTCGGGCCGGTGAAGTTCGTTACCTGGGGTAAACTTAAAAACCAGAATAAGGCTGATACCTACGTGGTTCAGTGGATTGAGGGTAATCTGGAACTGGTATGGCCGGCCAACCTGGCCACCAAACCGTTGGTATACCCGGTTGACTGGTTGAAAACCTGGGGTTATTAATCTTTTGTCGTTATCGGGATGGCACTTGAGAGTGCCGTCCCGATAACCTTATTTTTGGCTGAAAAGAGCGTGAAGAAAGGAACAGCACGATGGATGTCTTCCTCCAGACTCTCGTTGCAGGGATTCTCATCGGCGGGGTGTACAGTCTGATCGGCATTGGTATGACCCTGATCATGGGAGTGATGGGCATCATTAATCTGGCCCATGGCCAGTTGATGATGGTGGCCATGTATATCACCTTTGTTCTGTCGCATTATTTTCATATTGATCCCTATATATCCCTGCTGGTGGCCATGCCGGCCCTTTTTCTGCTGGGTTGTTTCCTGCAGAAATACCTGCTGAACCCGCTGATTAAAATTGATTCGGTGCTACCGGAAAATCAGGTGCTGATGACCGTGGGGATTGGCATGGTGCTGACGGAGATTGCCCGTTTCATTTTTTCATCTGATTATAAAACGGTGCAGACTCCCTACAGTTCTTCAGCCCTTTTTATCGGCAATATTTCTTTCAATGTTCCCATGTGTGTCGCCTTTTGTCTTTCGGTTGCTTTCACGGTTTTGCTTTTCTGGTTTTTGTTGAAGACCGATATCGGGCGCTCAATTCGGGCTACGGCCCAGGATAAGGAAGCCGCCACCCTGATGGGGATTGACAGTGAGCGGATTACGATCATTACTTTTGGCATTGGTTCGGCCCTGGTGGCTTCCGCCGGTTGTCTGCTGGTGCCGATTTTCTACCTTTTTCCCGACCTGGGCGGCCCTTTTACCCTGAAGGCATTTGTGATTACCATTCTCGGCGGCCTCGGCAGCACAGTGGGCGCGCTGGTCGGCGGTCTGGTCCTCGGGATAGCGGAATCCATGGGGGCGACCTATATCGGTATGGGCTACAAGGAAATGGTTGGTTTTATCATTTTCATTCTGGTTCTGGTTTTCCTCCCCGGCGGGCTGAAACGCCTGACGAAGATATAGGGGGCAATGATGAAAAAACAATATATAGCTCTGCTGATTGTGGGTCTGTTTCTGCTTGGTTTTCCCGCTGTTGTTCATTCCAGCTATTACCAGCACCTGCTGATCATTACCTTTATCTGGGTGATTATCGGCTCATCCTGGAATCTGCTGGCCGGTTATACCGGGCAGGTTTCCTTTGGGCATGCCATCTTTTTCGGCATCGGCGCCTACACTGCCGGCATTCTGGCTACCAAGCTGGGGATATCCGCCTGGTGGGGAATGCTTTTGGGTGGTTTTGTTTCCATGGCCATAGCCCTGTTTGTCGGCTGGGTATGTTTTCGTCTCCGGGGTCCCTATTTTGCCCTGGCTACCCTGGCCGGCGGCGAGATTTTCCGCCTGATTGCCACCAACTGGGAGAGTCTGACCGATGGCATGGTGGGAATCCTGATCATTACTACTTTTAAAAGTAAGCTGCCTTACTACTACCTGTCCTTAGGTCTGGCCGCGGCTTGCATCTTTGCTATCCACCTGATTATGAAGTCCAAGTGGGGCTATTATTTCGTTTCCATTCGCGAGGACCAGGATGCGGCTGAATCACTGGGAATCAATACTTCTTTGTATAAAAATATTTCCCTGCTGGTCAGTGCCTTTTTTACCGGCCTGGCCGGTGCTTTTTATATGAATTACATGGGCTTCATTGATCCGGAAGTGGTCTTTTCGCTCCATTATATCTCAATCATGGCGATTCTGGTAGGTATTGTCGGCGGGGTGGCGACCATTATGGGACCGGCGGTGGGGGCTCTGGTGATGGTTGGCCTCCAGGAAACGTTCCGCAGTTCATTTTTCGGTCTGGCACCCTCGTGGGTGAGCCAGGGACATGCCCTGGTTTTCGGCCTGCTGGTTATTTTTGTCATTATGTTTCTGGCCAATGGGATTGTGGGTGACTGGGGTAAAATCAAGCGGTATGTCTTTCGCCGCAAAGTGTTTCGGGTGTAAGGCTAAAGGCTAAAGGCTAGCTGATTGCTCAATGTATGGAGAGTGGAATGGCTCTATTTGAAGTGAAAAACCTGACGAAAAAATTTGGCGGCCTGGTGGCGGTCAATGATGTTTCCTTCCAGGTTCATGAGGGGGAGATCTTCGGTTTGATTGGCCCCAACGGTTCGGGGAAAACCACGACCTTTAATTGTATCAATCAATTTTTCCCCATTACCTCGGGTGATATTCTTTTCAAGGGCCAGAGTATCAAGGGAATGAAGACCCATAAAATCTGCCAGTTGGGGATCGGTCGCACTTTCCAGGTGGTCAAGCCCCTGGCCCGGCTTTCAGTACTCGACAATGTGACGGCCGCGGCCTTCTGCCGGGT
>DQWO01000230.1 GCA_011042595.1 Pseudomonadota bacterium | reverse complement strand
GAAAATGCTCTTAAATATCTTGATCATTTACAAAAAAATACCAAAGCTTTTTGTATATTAACAGGTGTGGAAGATTTTCCTTGGGAAGAGCCTTATGTCATGGGAGGTCGGAGTCAGAAAGAATATGAGAAATTAAAGAAAAATAACCCCTCGCACACCGATCAATTTGAACTTATTGAGCTGCTTCCACCAGAAAATGATGAAAATGAAATAATTGGAAAAGTAAAAAGAAAAACAGATCAAAAAATATTTACAATTGGTCTATCATGGCTGGAAGATACAGATAAAGGAAGCCGTAATTATCAACTTCTTCATGATTATTCCGTCTGGCATATCAACTACTGATGAGCATGGAAAAGTTGGCAGCCCCAGTTAGAAAAGGATATCCATCCAGCTGTATGTTTTGTCAAAAATCACTCCATAAAAAAAGTGAACATTATTGTAGCAAAGAATGCGAACAAAGATATCGGGAATCTCATTAGAAGATCATGAAACGGTACACAACGCTTTTTTCGACAGGTCTTATAAGGAGGATGAGTAATGCGGGTAAAATATTTTTCTGACACTGATACTGCTCATTTGGAATTTCTTGATAATGATGTGTATGAAACAAGGGAAATCAGTGAAAATATTTATGTTGACCTAGACCAAAATGGCAATTTAGTAAACATGACAATTGAACATGCAAAGGCTAATGCGGGGCTCAGTGAATTTTCATATCAAGAGATGACAGCACAGATTGCATAAGCCCGCCGAACTAGCCCCTCAGCTTTACGTTAGAAGCAAGATAAATGTCTCTCCTCTGCGTCAATAAAGGTGAGACATCTATCCCTTGAAAAATTAGTGTAGGGTGGGGTAGGAGTATTATCATGAGAAGTATTCAATAAGTTGAGTATTGATATTATGGGGCAAATTCTATGGTTACCGGATGGCTGATAATCCCGGTATCGTAGCCGCGCCTGAAAAGCTCTTTTATTCCCTGTCTGGCGGCCTCAGGGTACTCCAGTGTATCACGGTTGGCATACATTGAAAGATATTGGTCCAGCAGCTTCCGGTTGTGCAATAATTTATCGCTGCGGGTTTCCCGGGCCAATAAATAGTCAATTACCTCATTCCGATGATCCAGGGCATACTGGATACTTTTCCTGAGTAGCTGGGAAACCTTTTTGATTTTTTCTGCCCCCAGTCCCCGGCGAATAACATTGCCACCCAAAGGCAATGGATATCTCGTTTTTTCCCACCACCAGACGCCTAAATCAAGTATTTTAGCAAAACCTCGTTCGGCATAGGTCAGGTTCCCTTCATGGATAACCACTGCCGCGTCCACTTTACCGGTTTTCAAAGCTGTAAAGGTTTGTTCAAAGGGGGTAATGGGAATGATGACCGGTTCGAACTCCGGGCAGACCAGCTTGAATATCAGGTAGGCGGTGGTTTTTATCCCGGGTATTGATATTTTCTTGCCTTGTAAATCTTCTATGGTGCCCGGTTGGTTTGCCAGGACCAATGGTCCGTATTTCACCCCGATGCTGCCGCCGTGGGGGAGGAGCAGATAGTCTTCGGTTAGATCGGCATACGCATGGATGGATACAGCAGTAATATCAACCTGCTGATGAACTGCCAACTCATTCAGTTTTTCCGTATCATGGCGTAAATGTTGAAAAGTCAGACCATCAGTTGGGATTTTCCCTTCCAGCAGGGCATAGAACATAAACAAGTCATCAGAATCAACACTATAAGCTAAAGTAATGGTATCAGAAGTCATGCATACTCCAGGATAAAGATTGTCAGGAAAAATTTGGCAAAAGAAGGTTGAGCAGGCCGCCGACGGCGATGGCGGTTCCCACCATGATCAGGCTGGCCTTCAGCATCGCTTTTACCCCCAGTTCCTTTATCAGCACGGCAAAGGTGGCAATGCAGGGGAAATAGATGGAAAGCACCGTGCAGGCAATGATCAACTGCTTAATGGTCATATTGAGGGGCTCAAGCATGCCCACCGCCACGTCCTTGCGCAGAAAACCAATAATCAGGGATGAAACTGCTTCTTTGGGTAAACCCATGATTTTAACGATCACCGGAGCTGAAAAGTTGGAAAATAGATCAATAATGCCGGAAAGAAACAAAATATTAACCAGCAGAACCCCGATCAAGACCAGGGGGATGGCTTCCGCCAGAAAACCACGGATGCGCATCCACAGCTTTTTCATCAGGGTGCCAAAGTGTGGTAGATGATAAGATGGTATTTCAAGAAAAAGCTCCGGGCTGTAGCCGGGGATTAAGGCATTCATGATGCTGCCAATGACAATGGCAACAACAGCCAGATTGCCATAGATCATCGCCACATAAACCAGGCCGTATGGACCCACCAGGCCGATAATCATCGCGGTCTGGGCCATGCAGGGGACCGCGATGGCCATCAGGGTACCGGCAATGAATTTTTCTCTCCGGCTTTCCAGAATTCGGGTTGCCATGGCTCCGGGGACGTTGCAGCCCAAACCTAAGATCATCGGCATAATGGCAAATCCATGCAGACCGAGCTTATGCATGAAGGTATCCATCAGGATGGCAAAGCGGGGCAGGTAGCCGAAATCCTCAACAAAGCCCAGGACCAGGTAAAAACTGAAAATATAGGGCAAAACCATGGCAATGGGAACATAAATGCCGGTGGTCAAAAGCCCAAGCGATTCAATAAAGTCGGGAGTGGTGCCCAGCAGCAGGTCGTGAATGACGCCACTGGGGAAGGCATAGGAAACGGTATGGTAGATGAAAGGACGATAAAGATTTTCAAAGAAAGGATTAAAGACATAATTGATCAGGTTCTCGCCGACAAAGCGGATAACTGCAAAGGTAAGAAAGATAACCACCGCCGCCAGGGGCAGGCCGCTGCGGGGTTTGATGCTGATATCTTCCAGCCTTTCAAGCCAGGTATGATGCCGATGAGTGATTCTTTGTATCTGCTTGATGATTTTGCCGACTTCCCGCCATAAATCACCATTTACCTGACCGTTCGGAGGTGAGGGAACAACTGCTTCCGGCAGCCGTGAAATAAGTTCTTTTATTCCTTCGGCAGTTACGGCAACGGTTGTGATAACCGGAATCTGCAGCAGTTTTTCCAACGCGGCTACGTCAATATGAATTCCCTTATGCCGAGCTTCATCCCAAAGGTTCAGCACCAGAATCATGGGCTTTCCCTGGCGCATTAATTCCATGGTGAAATGGAGGTTTCGTTCCAGGTTGGTAGCATCAGCAACATTGATAATCAGATCGCCCGATGAAAGCATTTCGACGGCGACTTCTTCCGCTTTACAGGTGGGCTCCAGGGAGTAGGTGCCGGGAACATCGATGATTTCCAGGTGGTTGCCGGCATAGAACATAGTTCCTTTGGTATATTCAACCGTCGTGCCGGCATAATTGGCGGTCACCACCCGGGCGCCGGTTAATCGATTGAAAACCACGCTTTTGCCGACATTCGGGTTCCCCATCAGGAGAATTTTCATGTCCTCTCTGATTTCCATCAGATAGGTTCCACGGTTATCCGGCTGGCCATCCGATGACCGATGGCCAGTTCAATCTGATCTATTTTAACCACCACTGGACCCTTGAAAGGATTATTACTGACTTTCTTAATGGTTTTACCACGAAGTAAACCGAGATTTTCCAGTCTTTTGATCATGTTGGGACCACCGTTAAAGGCGATAACCCGGGCCTGTTTGCCGCTTTCAAGCTCTGTTAATGTCATAATCTATTGGCACCTTGCAAATACTTTTAGTTTATTAACCTTATATGGCACTCCTAACAAATGCTCTATAACACTATGATAAAATAGTCAATTATATAATCAGGAATCTATGGAGGGGAAAACTACAGGTCAGTTTCCATTCTGATGACCACTGTTTGAGCATCAATGATATCCAATGCATCAATCTTATCTAAGGCATATTTTAAATCACGCTCACCGGCACAATGGGTCTGCATGACAATGGCAACCGTTCCACCGGCATCATTCCTTCCTTTCTGAATTACTGAAGCAATACTGATGTTGGAGTCACCCAGAATGCCGGAAACCTTTGATAAAACTCCAGGCTGATCCTTAGTGGTGAAGCGCAGATAGTAATTGCAGCTGATGGCATCAATTGATTGATAGGACGTATTACTACTATCTGGGGACTGATAAGCCAGGAAAGGGAGCCGATGATGGCTTTTTCCCAGTATGTTACGGGCAATATCAATCAGGTCGGCAACAACGGCACTGGCAGTAGGCAGCATCCCTGCTCCCTGGCCATAATATAGGCTGGGACCTAACATGTCAGCATTTATATAGATGGCGTTAAAAACCCCATCAATCTTTGCCAGCATATGATGTTCGGGAATCATGGTGGGATGTACCCTGGCTTCAATCTTACCTTGATTTTCCTTGGCAATAGCCAGTAATTTTATTTTGTAGCCAAATTCACGGGCAAACTCAATATCAACAGGTTGAATATTGGCAATACCTTCAACATAAACACCTTCAAAATTGATGGGAGTGCCAAAAGCCATGGCGGCCAGTATGGCCAGTTTATGGGCGGTGTCAATGCCTTCTACATCGAAAGTGGGGTCAGCTTCAGCATAGCCGAGTTTCTGGGCTTCCGCCAGGACATCATCATACTCCAATCCTCCATCGGTCATTTGAGTAAGGATGTAATTGCAGGTTCCATTAAGTATGCCGCTGATAGCCGTAATCCGGTTGGCAGTTAAGGATTCACGTATGACTTTAATGATGGGAATGCCACCGCCGACACTGGCCTCATAATACAGGTCAACACCGGAAACCTCGGCTAGCTGAAAAAGTTCATCTCCATGTTTGGCCAGCAGTGCCTTGTTGGCGGTCACCACATGTTTGCCAGCCTTCAGAGCCCGGGAAATAAAGGTTCTTGCCGGTTCATATCCGCCGATCAATTCAATAACCAGGTCAATTTCAGGGTTGTCAAGAACTTCGTTGACATCAGTAGTTAAAACTCCCTCAGGCAATGAAATTCCCCTGTCAGTCGTGATATCGAGATCGGCAATCTTTTTTAATTCAAGTTTGGCTCCCAAACGCTGGGTGATCAACTGGTTGTTTTCCCGCAAAACCCGGGCCACACCGGTGCCAATGGTTCCAAACCCGATTAATCCCACATTGATTATTTCCATGGTATTATTCCTGTATGGTGAAAAAGCTATGAATGCTGCTGGAAGAAATTTCGTATTCCCCTGATTGCCTGTCGGGTACGATGTTCGTTTTCCACCAGAGCGAAGCGAACATGATCATCGCCATATTCACCAAAACCGATACCGGGAGATACGGCAACTTTTGCTTCTCTAATCATCATTTTAGAAAACTCAAGTGATCCGAGGTCTTTAAATTGTTCAGGTATTTTACCCCAGACAAACATGGTTCCCAATGGTTTTTCCACCTGCCATCCTATCCTTGCCAACCCGTCACAAAGGGTATCACGACGCTGTTTATAGGTATTGACAATATCCTGGACGCAGCTCTGGTCGCCGTTTAAAGCCTCAATGGCAGCAATCTGAATCGGCTGGAAGATTCCGTAGTCCAGGTAACTTTTAATCTTGGTCAGTGCCTGGACAATACGCTGGTTGCCGACACAAAATCCTACCCGCCAGCCGGCCATGCTGTAACTTTTGGAAAGGGAGTAGAACTCCACGGCCACGTCTTTGGCACCCTCGACTTCCAAAATTGACGGGGCCCGATAGCCATCAAAGGTCATATCGGCATAGGCAAAATCATGGACAATTATCAGGGAGTACTCTTTGGCAAAAGCCACCAGCTTCCGGAAAAAATCAAGGTCGACCACGGTAGTGGTGGGATTATGCGGATAGCTGATGATGAGCATTCTCGGTCGTGGCCAGGTGAGTTTGGTAGCTGACAGCAGGTCTTCAAAAAAATCACGGTCAGGTGAAAGCGGAATGCTGCGCAAGTCCCCTCCGGCAATAATAATGGAATAAGGATGGATAGGATAGGCAGGGGAGGGGACAAAAACCACATCCCCCGGATTTACGATGGCCAGGGCCAGATGGGAAAGTCCCTCTTTGGCACCTATGGTAACTACGGCTTCCCGGTCAGGATCCAGATTAATCTGATAACGTCTCTGATACCAATCGGTTATAGCCAAACGTAATTTAGCAATTCCCTTGGAGGCGGAATATCGGTGATTTTTGGGGTTGTAAATGGCTTCTGCAAGTTTATCCACAATGTGCTGCGGGGTTGGCAGGTCAGGATTGCCCATCCCCAAGTCTATAATATCTTCACCCTTTCGCCGGGCTTCCATTTTTAACTCGTTGACAATACTGAACACATAAGGGGGGAGTCGATTGATTCGCCGAAATTCATCCATTTTCCACTCTCCTTGAAAAGTGAGGCTAAATAACCCTGTTGTTGAAGAATCGCACAACTAACACATTTAGCCACGGTTTTCAATAACATCCTGATGGAAAAACCTTGTTTAACTGCCGTAGTAAACCATTTTTCATTGTCAACTTACTGCCCTATATGGTAACTGATATGAGGGTACCTTGAAAAATTGCCTTTTTGCTCGATTACGGCGTTAGGCTCACATTATAATCCTCAAAATATGAAATATATTCCTGCGGTTATAATGTTCGCCTGCCTTGTACTCAAATAAAAATTCTAATTTTTCAAGACACCCATAAGAGAAAATAAATATGTATCATTTTGAAAGGAGGAAGATATGACTGAACAGGAACAACCCAATGGAGCACAGGTGGAAAAAGTAAAAAAAGGTTTTTCAGGCCTGTTGATCACCATACTATTGATATGCATGCTTATTGTCATCATTATTTCAAGCTTATGGACGTTGAAACTAAGTTCACAAGTTTCCTCCCTGTCATCAGAATTGAAAACATTGCGAACCCATAATTTCCGGCTGAATCTGGTGGAAGATAAGCTGGCTAAAATGGAAATTCAAAACCGTTTGCAGGCCATTGAAAATTCTATTGGGGGTATTTCCAAGCTGGTAGAGGTTTTTAAACAGGTTGATGCGGCCAAAGCTAAGGAACTGCAGGGTGTTATTGTCGATCTGCAGTCCGAAAAGGAATTATTGCAGAAACAGATGGATAATTATCGACAAGCGGCCAAGAAATCGCTGGAAGGCAGCCAAAACGTTCCCAGTTTGCAAGCCGTAACAGAATCTGAGCAACCGGCAGTGGAAAAGGAAGGTAGTCACACTCAAAAGATAAGTCCGAACTGGTGGGAGAAAATTATCAACTTTCGACTGTTTCACGGCCGCAAGTAAATGTGACAATGAATAGTTCTGCACGGTCGGTAATTG
>DQWO01000339.1 GCA_011042595.1 Pseudomonadota bacterium | reverse complement strand
GGATATCCCCATGATCAAAGGCTATGGGAGAAGGCAGGTTTTCCCAGGTAAAAATCCCGGCTTCGGCGGCGTCATCACCGGCCCGCAGCTCTCCCCGGCCGTCAGCGATAAAAACCGTGCTGATGGTGTGCTGCCGGGGATCACGGCCCGGATCGGAATAGGTATGAAACTGGCCTTTCAAAGTTACATTGAGAGATGTTTCCTCCAGGGCCTCGCGAATGGCGGCGGTTTCGAGGGATTCCCCATAATCAACAAAACCTCCGGGAATCGCCCAGCCATGAGGAGGATTTCGCCGTTTGATCAGCACGACGCCGCCTTGGTAACGAATGATAATATCAACGGTTGGCACCGGATTATGGTAAACCGGCAGCGAGTATCCGCATTCAGGACATTTCATGATTCCTGATTTCATTTTTTCTCCTTTATCCATTTTTTTACCAGCCTGAGTTCATCATCCCGGTCCTTCACTTCCCCATCCAGCCGGGCATTTTTTAACTGATTGAGAATAATTTTAAACTCCGGGCCTGGATCCAACCCCAGAGCGATCAAATCATCACCGGAAAGTTCAGGCCTGATAAACTGCAAAGTGGTAATGTAGTTGGAGATTGACCGCTTTATCTCCCTTTGGTTATGACCTGCAAGGATGTAAAGATTTATTTCCAATGGTAACGGTGACAATACATTGACCAGCTTGGAATTCTTCAGCCGCCGGCTGGCCAGATATTCCCTGGTCAGTTCTTTGGCTGCTTTTATCCCTTGCCGACGGAGATTGAGAAATTCATAGGCAACGGATTGTTCCAGATTGAGGCGGTTTGCCAGTGAAGCGGCCAGTTCATGTTCCACATCATTCAGGATACCCAGCAGGTAGACCTGCCATTTTTCGATCTTTTCATCCAGAAAGAGGTATTCATACCAGGAGATAACGTCGCGGACCGCCGGTAACAAGTTTTCCAGACAGGCTTCGATTTTTATTCCGGGAAAAACCTGCTGCAGGACCCCGAAATGATGCAGGCGGCGGAAAATTGGCAATGGATTAGTTTCGGCGCAAATCATCTTCAGCTCATTTATGATCCTCACGCCTGACAGCCGATCAATAAATCCCATCTTGATTGCATTGTTGATGAGATGTACCGTCTGTCGACCAATACTGAAACCGAATTTCTGTTCAAAACGGATGGCCCGAAATATCCTGGTAGGGTCCTCAACAAAGCTTAAATTATGCAAAACCCGGATACTCTTTTCTTTTAAATCACGGAAGGCGCCAAAATGATCCTGCATCTCGCCAAAACGCTTACGGTTCAGACATATAACCAGTGTATTTATAGTGAAATCACGACGATAGAGATCTACCTTTAAAGAACTGCCTGATACTTTTGGCAGGCTTGCGGGAGTATCGTAATACTCCATTCTGGCACTGGCCACATCGATTTTAAAGTTATCCGGAAAGATAATAACCGCGGTCTGGAAAGTTGAGTGAATATGACAACGACAGTTATAACGCTTGGCAAAAGCTTGAGCCAGGGCAATGCCATCTCCTTCAACCACAATATCGATATCCAGGTTTTTCTGCCTTCTGAGCAGATCGCGGACAACCCCGCCAACCAGAAAAACGGCAACTCCAAGTTCATCCGCCAGGTCACCAATTTTATGCAAAATATCGATCAACTGATTACTGAACTGTTCCCGTAACAGTGGCGCCGCATTTTTTATACCCATTTTACGGCTGCTGTTTGCTTCATTGTGGAAATCAGATCCTTTAATTGCCTGGGCATGAAGAACACCAAGCAGATCTTTGCGGGTGATGGCCCCGATAACCTGATTCTTCTCATCAATAACCGGCAGAAATCTCTGGTTACGTTCGACAATCATTTCCTGGATTTGCAGCAGATCAGCATTCTTATGCACCGGCTGGTAGTCAGTAGTCATATAATCACCCACCTGGACCTGTTCTAATCCATGGTAGACACCCTTCTCTACCACCTGTCTGGTTATAATGCCACACAACGTATGATTATCGTTATTTACCACCGGCAGGACATTGATATTATATTTAGTCAGCAGAGAGGCAGCATCAGCCAGGGTTGCATCTTCCTTAACTGTCAGGACCGGCGATGTCATCAGGTCAGCAGCAATCAGGGATGGTTCAACTTCCTTATCCAGAACTGCCAGCAATTTCTCCCGGCATTGAACCAGAGTTAATTCCCGTGAAACAGCCGCAGCGGCAGACTGGTGGCCGCCGCCGCCAAAATGTTTCAGTATATGGCCAACATCAACATGCTGATTACGGCTGCGGGAAATCAGGTAAACTTTATGTTCCATCCTTATCAGAGCAAAAAGCACCGCTATCTTTTCCATATCACGTAGGCGATGGACAATCAGAGCAGCTTCTGGAACATAAGCTTCCCGACTGGCTTCAACAATAACAATTCGCTGACCATGAACGATTACTTCCCTGGCCGACAACAACAAGTCATTCAGCAGTGAGACCTGGCTGCGATCCAGGGTTGTATTGATTACATCGGCAACCATCTGCAGATTGGCTCCCTGCTGGAGGAGATAGGCAGCTGCCTGAAAATCACGCACAGAGGTGGTATCATAGGTAAGTGAACCGGTATCTTCATAGATACCTATCATCATTACCGTTGCTTCATCCGGCATAATCTTAAGGTTTTTCCGCCGTAGTAATTCTACCATAATGGTAACGTTTGCTCCCACCGGTTCAATCACTTCTTCTAATGATGTGGTAATATCTCCGGGGCTGTCCGGATGATGATCATAAAGGCACACTTCTACCTCAGGGCGATCCACCAAATCGGCAAACTTGCCTATACGCTCTTTTTGGCGGGTATCGACAATAATCAGCCGGGTTACCTGCTCAAGGTCGATTTCTTTCATTTTTTTAAAAGGATAGGCATAAGAATAGGAATGAAGGAAGAAATTCCGGATACTCTTTTCCTGGCTGCCGGGGAAAACCATCAGCGCCTCAGGGTAGAGATGGCGGGCGGCCAGCATGGAAGCCAGAGCATCAAAGTCAGCGTTCAAATGGGTGGTGATGATATCCATAGTAAGGGCATCTCAATAGGGAAATGAACTTATTTATCCAGCTGCTCTCGAGGATGAAATTGTCGATATACCTGCCATAAACGTTTACTGTCAACATGGGTATATATCTGGGTAGTGGAGAGATCGGCATGGCCCAGTAAACTTTGCACCACCCGTAAATCGGCACCTCCGGCAAGCATATGGCTGGCAAACGCATGACGCAAAAGATGAGGATAGACTTTCCGGCGGATTCCGGCCTTTTTTGCATACCGGACAATGTTTTTCCAGAATCCCTCCCGACTCAAAGGTTTTCCGGAACGATTGAGAAAAAGATATTCACTATGACGGTGTTTGAGCAGCTTCGGCCGGGTTTCCTGCAGATAATCGACTATTTCTCCCAGCACTCCAAAAGGCAGGGGAATCAAACGCTCCTTATCCCCTTTGCCAATAACGCTGATCACCCCGAGATTAAAATTCATCTGGAGCAAACGCAAGGAAACCAGTTCGGAAACCCGAACCCCGGTTGCATATAAAACCTGCAGCATTACCTGGTCCCGACGTCCCAGAACGGTATCATGATTCGGTGATGCCAGCAGTTGTTGAACCTCCTCAACAGAAATAACCGGCGGTAAAGTTCTTCCCATACGTGGGGTTTCCAGGTTCAGCAACGGATTACTGGCAATAAGTTCCCGACCGCGGAGAAAACGAAAAAACATCTTCAGCGCTGATAGTTTGCGCCGGATACTTACCGGGGCATAGGACTTGTGTAGCAGAAACTGGTAGTGACTCAGCTGGGTTATAGTCAAATCGTCCAGTGAGCTTATTTCCAGCGTGGCCACGTAGGCTCCAAAATGTTTTAAATCTCCCCGGTAGGCCTCAATGGTACGGGGGGACAATCCCCGCTCCATAGCCAGGTAATCCAAAAATATCTGTTGCAGCTCATCCAGTTTCAGTGATAAATCACGATGATGTTTCAAACCCGGATTCCACCCCAAAATTTTTCAGCCCCCCGGTCCCGTCTCCCTGGGGGCTGATCATTGACACCGCATGTTTATAAATCAAATGACTGGTGTAGCCGTCATTAAGTATAAGACAGAAATTATCAAAACTGGTAACCATACCTTCTCCACGCGAGCCGCTGACCAGATCAATGGTTACCCGTATTCTTTCACGCCGAATCCGGTTGAGGAACTGATCCTGAACGTTGACCATCTGTTTGCTCATCCTTTACCCCTGATTAGAATTGCAGTTATCATAACAATATGATAGTATCGGAAAAGAGATTCAAGGTGCAAGGATAAAGTAAAGGCTATTTTTGAAAAATGGCCTTTTTGTTCATTATAGTTTTAAATATTAACCATTAACCAATCAAAAATTAAGGAAAAATCATGCAGAATTTTGAACAATATTGTGGAACCGGAGATTATATTGCCTCACGGGCATTACAGAATGATGTTAATGTGGCCATCGCTCTGGGACGGCCTTTACTGATCAAAGGTGAGCCGGGAACCGGAAAAACCCTGCTGGCCTCCAGCATAAGCGAAGGCCTTGAAACCGATCTGCTGGTCTGGACCATCAAGTCAACAACAAAGGCCCAGGATGGCCTTTATATTTATGATACCGTTCAGCGTCTTAACGACGCCCGCTTTGGTGATCATGACATCTCCGATATAAAGCATTATATAAAACATGGAAAATTGGGACAGGCATTTACCAGCCCGAAACGGGTGGTATTACTTATCGATGAAATTGATAAGGCCGATATCGAATTTCCCAATGACCTGCTGACTGAACTGGATGAAATGAAATTTTATATCCCGGAAACCGCGGAAACTGTCAGTGCCCGTCATCGGCCGGTAATAATTATTACCAGTAATGCTGAAAAAGAGTTGCCTGACGCTTTTCTGCGCCGCTGCGTCTTTCATTATATCCAATTTCCTGATGCCGCGTTTATGAATGATATTGTCAAAGTACATTTCCCCAACCTGGAAGAAAAAATAATGAAGGAAGCGGTGGAGGCTTTTTTCAGCCTGCGGGAGCTTGATAATTTACGAAAAAAACCTTCCACCAGTGAGCTCATCGACTGGATCAAGGTCCTGGTTGCCTCCGGAACCCGACCCAAGGATATTGGCCGGGAACTTCCATTTCTCGGAGCTTTATTAAAGAATGAACAGGATTATCATCAAGTGGCTAATGGGGAAACTGACACAAGATCCATTCGCCGCCCATCTTTTTTACGCTGATTTTGCGATTCTGATAATTCCATGTTTACTCAATTTTTCTACACCCTCAAAGCCTACAAAGTACCCGTAAGTCTGACTGAATGGCTGGCAATGCTGCAAGCCATGGAAAAAGGCTTTGCCGGCAACAACCTGTTGAGTTTTTACTACCTGGCCCGTTCACTGCTGGTCAAGTCAGAAAATTTTTATGACCAGTACGACCTGGCCTTCAGGGAATTCTTTACCGGCCTGGAAGTTCCGGAAGAGTTATTTGATGAACTCCTTAAATGGCTCAGTGAAGAAACCCTGAAACGTCATCGTGATTCGGTGGACCTGTCATCACTGCCCCAGCATGATTGGGAAACCCTGAAAAAGATGTTTGAGGATAAACTGAAGGAGCAAAAAGAACGCCATAATGGCGGAGCAAACTGGATCGGAACCGGGGGAACTTCTCCCTATGGACACAGCGGCGTTCACCCGGGCGGCATCCGGGTAGGCGGCGAAAGCAATAACTTAAGCGCGGTTAAAATTGCCACCGCCCGTAAATTTCGCCAATACCGCAAAGATGTCACCCTTGATGTCCGGCAGATGAAAGTTGCGATGAAAAAACTCCGGCATCTGCGTCGCAGCGGAAATCTACTTGAACTTGATATTGATGAAAGCATTGATCAGACCTGCAGAAATGCCGGCGAGATCGAACTGGTATATCATCCCGAACGGAAAAATGATGTTAAAATGCTGCTGCTCATGGATGCTGGAGGGTCCATGCTGCCCTATGCCCAGATGGTCAACCGCTTGTTTTCCGCCGCCAATTCAGTCAATCATTTCAAAAAATTTCGTTATTACTATTTCCACAACTGCATTTATGACCACCTGAATGCCGGCATGGAATATGGTGAACGGGTTTCCACCGCCCAGCTGCTGAAAAATCTGAACAGTTCCTATAAAGTGGTCATCGTCGGTGACGCCAGCATGGCGCCCTATGAATTGTTCATGGAAAACGGTATCATTGACTATTATGACCGCAACGAAACCGCCGGCATCGTCTGGCTGGAAAGAATCGCCAACCATTTTCGCAACGTTGTCTGGTTGAATCCAAACCCACCCCGCTATTGGCAGCATCCGACAGTCAGTGCGATTGCCAACCTCTTTCCCATGTACCAGCTTTCGTTGGAAGGACTTGAATCAGCGATGGTTGAGTTGACCCGGAAGGCTCACTGAAGGGATTCCGTTTTCTTCTTCAGCTTATCAATAAGGTGCATAATTCCCCTGATTATATTAACTTCACGTTTACTCATCTGTACGCGGCCAAATAAACGCCGGATATACTCCATTAAATGATCAGGATTTTCAACATCAAAGAAGTTGGTTGACTGCAGGGTTTTTCGTGTATGGGCATACATCCCTTCCAACTCATTATGATTGGCATAGTCCCTGGCCGGCAGGGAAGGAAGATGACTGCCATGTTGACGGAATAATTCATAACAATAAAGCAATACCGCCTGGGATAAATTCAACGAACTGAAAGCGGGGTTAACCGGTATACTGCTCAGATAGTGGCATTGCCGGCGGGAAACTCGATCAAGGCCAAAATCTTCGCGACCGAAAACCAGGGCCACCGGTACCTGGGAACCTAATTCTGTTGTTTTTTCCGCAATTTCCGCTGGTGTATAGAGGGGCAGACAATATTTCCCCTGGCGAGCGGTAGCACCCACAACCATGGGAAAATCCTTCAATGCAGTGGCCAGATCATCGACACACAGTGCCTGCTCAAGCAGGTCATCAGCGGCACAGGAACGACGTCGGGACCGTTCAGTCAGGTGATCGCATTGTGGAGCTACCAGAATCAGTTTACTGAGAGAAAAGTTTTTCATTGCCCGGGCAACGGCGCCAACATTTTCATCCAGTTTTGGTTTGACCAGGACAATAGCAATCTCTGACAACACGGCATTTTGTTTGTTGATATTTTCTGTAGGAGTCATTTTGTTATTCCGAAAGTACTAATATAATTCACTCAACTTTCTGACTTGCATTACCAGGGGTACATTACAGGATGTTCGGGCTTGGCTCATAGCGGTTTTGGCCGCCGAACGAATCACCGTGATGGTGATTCGCGGCGGACGCCTCGGAAGCCGGCCATGGACGGC
>DQWO01000083.1 GCA_011042595.1 Pseudomonadota bacterium | reverse complement strand
GTTTTTAACAGATATATATTGTTATCGGTATAAGATTATATTTTTTGAGAAAAATTTCCCCCTGGTCAGTCAGGATTTTATGTTAGTTGAATATTACTCGTTTGCCAACTTGCAATTACTGAGTTATAATAACTGATATCCATTCATTGCAACCATGCCATCAGGAGGAAAATATGCGTTTACGTTCTATCTTGTTATTAATACTGTGGGTGTTCTTTTTACCGGCCTGTGCAACTCCGGGGCCGCAGATTGAGTCTTTGCCGGCATTGTTGTTCAATGCTCCGGTTAACGCCGGTGCCGGAGATTACCTGGGACTTTCCCCAGATGTTACAAGTTTTTCCCTGAACGATGTTGATGCCCGGGTTATAGTGGTTGAGGTTTTTCAGGTCCAGTGCTTTCATTGTCAGGAAGAAGCCCATTATGTGAATGAGTTGTTTGAACAGCTTAACCAGGAAGGCTTGTATAGTCAGGTGAAAATGATGGCAATTGCCTATGGCAATACCCCTTTTGAGGTTACCATGTATGCCCGCAAGTACCATGTGCCGTTTGCCATGATTGCTGATCCCCGGCAGAAAACCATCGCCGTTGACTCCACCCCGGCTTATTTTATCCTTGAACCGCTGCCGGGTGGAGGGGCCAAAGTTCTCTATGCCAAATATGGGATGCTGCCGGAAACAGATCAGTTTATCAAGATCATTAAGGAACGTTCCGGATTGAAGTGAGGGAGGTTGAAGAATGTCTCGGATTGAATTTCTTCCAGCGGACAAGTTGTTTACGGCCTGCGATTCTGACCAGTTTACTTTCGATACCACTGCTGATCTGGATGACCTGAGTGAAGTTGTCGGCCAGGATCGGGCATTGGAAGCCCTGGAGTTCGGGGTCAGCATGCCTCATTCCGGCTATAATCTTTATGTCCTGGGACCCTCAGGAATGGGTAAACATACGATTGTTCGTCAAGTCCTGGAACAAAAAGCAGGAGACGATGAAAATCCTTCTGACTGGTGCTATGTCAACAATTTTGCCGATGAACACAAACCGGGTGTTCTGCGGCTGCCAGCGGGTTTGGGAAGAAAATTCCGTGATGACATGGAACATCTGTTGGATGAACTGCGTTCTTCCATCCCTTCGGTTTTTGAAAGTGATGATTATCGGGTCCAGCTGCAGCAGATTGAGGATGAACTTAATGAACGTCAGGAACAGGCGTTCAAGACTCTGCAGGAAGAGGCAGAAAAGAGTCAGATCAGCCTGTTGCGAACCCCCCGGGGGTTTGCTTTTGCCCCTATGCGTGATGGTGAGGTGATTAAGCCGGAAGAATTTAAAAAATTACCGGAAGAAGAACAGCAGGAGATTGAAAAAATAGTTGGTGGGCTGCAGGAAAAACTGCAAAAAGTTTTACTGCAGTTTCCCCAATGGAGAAAGGAAGGCCGGCAGAAAGTTAAGGAACTGAACGCCAAAGTGACCATGTTTGCAGTGGGGATGCTGCTCAATGAGGTGCGAAAGGAATATGACCGATTTCCTGAGTTGTTGAAATATCTGGAAGCCTTGCAATTAGATATTATCGAACATGTGGATGATTTTCGTCCCCATGAGAAAAATCCCCTGGAAGCCATGGGCCTGCCGGGGATGGGAAAACCATCTTTTCATCGTTACAAGGTGAACCTGCTGGTTGATCACAGTGCGGCAAAAGGTTCGCCGGTCGTTTATGAAGATAATCCGACCTATCAGAACCTGGTGGGCCAGGTGGAACATCTTGCCCAGATGGGGGCTTTGGTGACTGATTTTTCCCTGATTAAAGCCGGAGCTTTGCATCGGGCCAACGGTGGCTACCTGATTCTTGATGTCCGCAAACTGTTGGTTAATCCCTATGCCTGGGAAGGCCTGAAACGGGCACTTTATTCCCGGAAGGTGACCATCGAATCCCTGGGACAGTTGCTCAGCCTGGTGAGTACCGTAACTTTAGAGCCAGAGCCTATTCCGCTGAATGTGAAAGTGGTGCTGCTGGGGGAGCGGCTGCTCTATTATCTGCTTTATCAATTTGATCCTGACTTTCGTGAATTATTCAAGGTTGCTGCTGACTTTGAAGATGAAATTGATCGTCATGAAGAGAATAATCAGCTTTATGCCCGCCTGGTTGCGACCATGGTGCGGCAGAAAAAATTGCTGCCTTTTGACCGTTCGGCAGTGGGCCGGGTGATTGAACACAGTGCCAGGATGGTTGGTGATGCCGAGAAGCTGTCAACCCACCTTCACAGTCTGGCTGACCTGCTTCAGGAAGCTGATTACCAGGCTCGCCGGACCGGTAAGCAACCAGTGACGGGCGCTGATGTCCAACAGGCCATTGATGGCCAGATTCGTCGTGCCGATCGGGTACGGAATCGGATGTATGAAAATATCCAGCGCGGAATTATTCTCATTGATACTGAAGGGGAAAAAGTTGCCCAGGTCAATGGACTTTCAGTGATTCAACTGGGAGATTTCATCTTTGGTCAGCCTTCCCGCATTACCGCTACCGCCCGTCTGGGGGATGGTAAAGTCATTGATATAGAACGTGAAGTCAAATTGGGTGGGGCCTTACATTCCAAGGGTGTCTTGATTATTTCTTCATTCCTGGCAGACCGTTATGCCCGGGATAAACCATTGTCTCTGTCAGCCAGCTTGGTTTTTGAGCAGTCTTATGGCCGGGTTGATGGAGACAGTGCTTCAGTGGCTGAACTGTGCGCTTTGATTTCAGCACTTATCAAAATTCCGATCAAACAATCACTGGCGGTAACTGGTTCCGTCAACCAACGGGGACAGGTTCAGGCCATTGGTGGGGTGAATGAAAAAATTGAAGGTTTTTTTGATATCTGCCGCAGCCGGGGATTAACCGGTTCCCAGGGGGTCCTGATCCCGGCAGCTAACGTCAAACACCTGATGCTCAGACAGGATGTGGTTGATGCCGTCCGGGAAGGGAAATTCCAGGTTTACCCGGTGGAAACCGTTGACCAGGCCATCGGGTTGCTGACCGGAGTTCCAGCCGGGGAGCCGGACGGGAATGGTGACTATCCCCTGGAGAGTATTAACGGTAAAATGATCAGCCGCCTGGAAGAGTTATCCCGTTTGCGGCAGGAATTTTCCGAAGTTGCTCAGGAGAAAGGCAGTGAAAAGGAAGTCTGATCAGCAAATAGTTGAAAAACAGTTGGCCAAGCGAATCCTGGTAACCATGGATCAGTCAGGATATGGGATGAGCGCTTTGCGGGTGGCTGCCGGCATGGCGGCTGAACTGCAGGGAGAACTACTTGGACTGCTGGTGGAAGATATTAACCTGATCCGCCTGGCTGAATTGCCTTTTTCCCGGGAAGTCAGCCTTTTTGCGGAGGGGGGCTATCATCTATGTCCTGACACCCTGGAAAAGCAGTTGCGTTCCCAGGCTGAACGCCTGCGTCATAATCTGGCATCCATAGCCGGGCAGCGAAAAATTCCCTGGTCATTTCGCTTGGCACGAGGTCGGCTGGCTGTCGAAATCATGGCGGTCATGCGGGAAGTTGATGTGCTGATCATGGGACAGACGCAAGGTGTATTTTCCCAACCTCTAGGTTTGTCCTCCATGTTTTCGGAACGTCGGCTACTACCGGCAGATGGCCTTTTGACTCAAGGTTTTCGGCAGCCGATCATGGTTTTTTTCAACGGTTCTTTATCGTCCGGAAGGGCGCTGAAAACAGCCGCGTTGCTGGTCAGAAAAAACGGTGAACGGCTGGTGGTGATTTTGCCGGCGGTTGAGCCTGGCAGATTGTCAGAACTGGAACAACAAGTGGTGAACTGGCAGCAGCAAACCCACCTTAAACTACGCTTTATTACCTTGTTGAACCATGATATTTCTGCTCTGGTGCAGTTGGGCAGGGGCCGTCATGTCGGGGCATTGATCCTGGGGCAGGATTCTTTTTCCCTGGATGAACACAGCATTAATAAACTGCTGGATTATCCTGATTATCCGGTAGTGCTGGTAAAATAGTCTGACAGGTTTTGCTTTTTTTATGCCAACAACTTTATCACCAATTGCATGTCTTCCCAGACATCCCTTTTTTTGTTCGGATTGCGGAGGAGAAAAGCCGGGTGATAGGTGGGGATTACCAATGAGTGTTTGTTGAAGGGGTGTCCCCGGCCTCGCAGCCTGCCGATGGGGGTTTTGGTCTGCAGCAGGGTTTGGGCGGCAAAGGCCCCGAGGGCGCAAATAATCCGGGGTTGGATGACTTTGATTTGTTGCTGGAGAAAGGGGTAGCACTTTTCAATTTCTTCGGCTTCCGGATTACGGTTGTTTGGCGGTCGGCATTTGAGAATATTGGCAATATATACCTGGTCCCGGGTCATATTGATGGCCTGAATAATTTTGGTCAGTAATTGGCCGGCCCGACCGACGAAGGGAATACCTTCTCGGTCTTCATCCCGTCCTGGAGCTTCCCCCACAAACATCAATTGGGCATCGGGATCCCCGGCGCCAAAAACCAGGTTGGTGCGGGTTTTAGCCAAAGGACAGCGCTGGCAGTCACCCAACTCTTCCCTGATTTTATTCAACGGTTCGTTTTTATCGATTTTCTTTCTGGTGACACCCGGATTTTTCAGTTTTTTCTGCAGCTCCAGTTGTGCCTGCAATTGTTCTAAATCATTTCTGGCAACTGTGGACATCCTGTTTACTGTTCCTTTCCGTCTTTTTTCCTGCTGGCTACCACATGATCCAGAATGACTTCAGCAACCTGCTCCTTGGACATCTGGGGGAAATCATAGATTGTTCCGTCACGGTCAATGATTTTGATGATATTGGTGTCACAGCAGAATCCGGCACCGCAGGTGGAGACATTATTGGCAACAATCATATCCAGGTTTTTGCGGTTGATCTTTTCTCTGGCATTGGCGACCAGATCATTGGTTTCGGCGGCAAACCCCACCAGGAAGCGTTTGCCTTTAATTTTGCCGAGGCCGGCAAGGATGTCAGGATTTGGTTCCAGGTCCAGGCAGTGATCGCCCAGACGCTTAATCTTTTTTTCGCTTTTTTCAGCCGGTCGGAAATCGGCTACGGCGGCTGCCATGATAACCATGGTAGCATTATCCAGATTTTCATGGATGATTCTTTCCATCTCCAGGGCGGTGGTGCAGTGGATTGTCGGCAGGCCACAGGGGACCGGCAGACAGCTGGGACCGGAAATTAAAGTGACCTCAGCCCCCCGGCGACGGGCGACCATGGCCAGGTTATAGCCCATTTTTCCTGATGAACGATTAGTGATACAGCGGACCGGATCAATGGCTTCTTCGGTGGGGCCGGCGGTGATCAGTATCTTTTCTCCAGCCAGATCATTGGGGCTGAGCAGGGTTTTGATGTCTTCCATTATTTCATCCACATCAGCCAGCTTTCCCCGGCCGGTGGTACCACAGGCCAGTTCCCCTTCCGCTGGTTCCATGAAGTTGTAACCCATGGATTTCAGCCGGGAGATGTTGGCCTGGACCACCGGGCTGGCCCACATGTTGGTGTTCATTGCCGGGGCAAAGAGCACCGGCACCCGGGTGGCCATGACCATGGTGGTGAGGAAATCGTCGGCAATACCATTCGCAATTTTACCGATAATATTGGCGGTAGCCGGGGCGATAACCAGCAGATCCGCCCGGTCCGCCAGCGAGATATGACCAATTTTTGATGAGGAGAAGAGGGTGAATATCTCCGTGGTTACCTGGTTTCCGGAGAGGGTCTGAAAAGTGAGGGGAGCAACAAAATTCTGGGCGCTTTTGGTCATGATGACATGGACATTAGCCCCTTCTTTGATCAGCTCCCGGAGCAGTAATACAGATTTATAGGCGGCAATACCTCCGGTGACCCCCAATAATACTTCTTTCCCTTGCAACATGTCTTTTTTCCTGAAAATTTTTTGTAGGTTATAATTATATTTCAAATACTGTTTTATCTCCTGCCGGACTACATGACCAGAGATCAGCATTTCTGTCAAGTTTTTTATTTTTTCAGGTAATTGCGTGGATCCAGAGCATCGCGAATTCCTTCTCCCAGGAGATTATAACCCAGGACCGTTATCAGAATGGCCATCCCCGGGAACAGAGAGAGCCACCAGGCATATTCCAGATTGTCTTTGCCGGCGGTGAGCATATTGCCCCAGCTGGGAGTCGGTGGCTGAACTCCAATGCCGAGAAAACTTAAGGCGGATTCGGTGAGAATGGCGCCGGCAACCCCCAAGGTAGCGGAAACCAGGACCGGGGTCATGGCATTGGGGATGATATGCCTGGTAATGATCCTTATATTGCTGGCTCCCTGGCTTCGGGCTGCCTGGATAAACTCCCGCTCCCTGATGGTGAGAATTTCCGCCCTGATCAGCCGGGCGACACCCATCCAGCTGGTGAAGCCGATGACGGCCATGATGTTCCAGATGCTTGGTTCCAGAACGGCAATGACGGTTAAAATGAGAAAAAATGAGGGAAAACAGAGCATCAGGTCAACGGCTCTCATGATCAGCGTGTCAATTATGCCGCCGTAATAGCCTGAAATGGTGCCCAGGATTGTTCCAATCAGGGTGGCGATGCCCACGGCCACAAAACCTACCTTGAGGGAAATGCGGGCGCCCCAGATCATCCGGCTTAAGATATCACGTCCCAGCTGGTCGGTGCCCAGCAGGTGGCTGCTTCCAGGGGGCATCAGGATGTTTTTGAGGTCAATGGCATTGGGATCGTAAGGGGCAATGATCGGGGCGAGTAAAGAGACGGCAAAGAGCAGGGTGACCACCGTCAGGCCGGCAACCGCCAGTTTATTGTGCAGTAGTCGTTGACTGAAGGTCGGAGAACGTCTGGTGGTATTTTTATCAGTCATGATCTCCAACCCGGATACGTGGATCAACCAGTGCATAGGATATGTCAGCCAGCAGGTTGCCTACCAGTGTCAGTGAGGCACCGATCAGCAGGGTCCCCATGATCAGGGGGTAGTCACGGGCCATAACGGCGCCGTAAAACATCTGTCCCATGCCTGGAATAGCGAAAATGGTTTCGAAAATGACACTGCCGCCGATCAGGCCCGGCAGGGAAAAACCGAGAATGGTAATAATCGGCATCAGGGCGTTACGCAGGGCATGTTTGCCGATGACCTTGATTTCTTTTAATCCTTTGGCCCGGGCAGTGGTGATGTAATCCTGGCGGATTACCTCCAGCATATTGCTGCGCATATAACGGGAAAGACCGGCCAGACCACCGAAGGCTGAAACCAGCACCGGCAGCAGCAGGTGACGGGCCCGGTCACCGAGAATGAGCCAGAAACCGGCATGGGTGACCTGGGATGATTCTAATCCGGAGATGGGCAGCCAGCCCAGGTGGACGCCGAAGAGAATCATCAGCAATAGGGCCAGCCAGAAAGTGGGCGTGGCAAAGCCGATGAAGACAAAAATAGTCAGGG
>DQWO01000094.1 GCA_011042595.1 Pseudomonadota bacterium | reverse complement strand
TCATAAGGTAAAACGTATTCATTTTATCGGTATTGGCGGCAGCGGCATGAGTGGTATTGCCGAGGTATTACTGAATCTTGGTTATCAGGTTTCAGGCTCTGATTTGCAGCAAACGCCGGTAACTGAAAGGTTGGAGGAACTGGGGGCGAAAATTCATACCGGTCATTCGCGGCAGCATGTGGGAGATGTCGAAGTTGTCGTACGTTCTACTGCCGTTAAGGGTGAAAACCCCGAAGTGGTTGAGGCCCTGGAGCGTTCTATTCCGGTCATTCCCCGGGCAGAGATGCTGGCGGAATTAATGCGACTGAAATATGGAGTAGCGGTGGCCGGCACCCATGGCAAAACCACAACCACCTCGATGATTGCTACCATGTTGGCTGATACGGATCTTGATCCCACCATTGTTATTGGTGGTCGCCTGAACAGTCTGAAAAGCAGTGCCAGGCTGGGACAGGGTGAAATCATGGTTGCGGAAGCAGATGAAAGCGATGGTTCTTTTCTTTATCTCTCTCCTATTATTGCCATGATTACTAATATTGACCGGGAGCATCTGGACCATTATCAAGGGGGAGTAGCGGAAATTGAAGATACCTTTGTTACTTTCGCCAACAAGGTGCCGTTTTATGGGCTGGTAATTGTCTGTCTTGATGATCCCAGGGTGCAGGAAATTATACCCCGAATCAGTCGTCGTCTCTGTACTTATGGTTTTAACCCCCAGGCTGACCTCCAGGCGACAAAAGTGCAGATAAAAGGGATGACCAGTTCTTTCACCGTGGTTGCAGCAGAGCGGGTATTGGGGGAGGTCAGCATCGGTCTGCCTGGCCGTCATTATGTCCAGAATGCCCTGGCAGCTATTGCCGCCGGCTTTGAAATTGGCCTGGATTTTGAGCTGATTCAACGTAATTTAAAGCGGTTCAGTGGGGTGCAACGGCGGCTGCAGATCCTGGGAGAATTCCAGGGGGTGACGATTATTGATGATTATGGTCATCATCCTACCGAAATCATTGTCACTTTGGAGGCATTGCGACAGGCTTTCCCGGACCGTAAGTTGGTGGTGGCGTTTCAACCGCACCGATTCAGCCGAACCAAATATCTTTTTACCGATTTTCTGGTTGCTTTTAATGAAGCGGATGAATTGCTGATGACCGCGATTTATCCGGCAGGGGAAACTCCCATTGCCGGAATTACCGCCGAGAACCTGGCGGCAGAGATCAAACATCACGGGCATAAAAATGTACATTATTATGCTGATCAGGGAACCATGGTCAGTTACCTGCGGGACAATCTCCAGGGGAATCAGGTGTTGGTAACCTTGGGCGCCGGAGATATTAATAAAGTGGCCTATAGCCTGTTGGCCTCTTAAAAAGTTTTTTTGGTTGTATTTTCGCAATGAAAGAAACTTTCTTTTTGGGCATGTTAAGGAGGAAAAAATGAAGAGGAAAATTTCAGTGATGGCAAGTGGAGGTTTGATTTTGGTTTCCCTGTTGCTGGTGATGCAGCTGGTGTCCTGTGCCACGCCTGGGGGCCGGACGGCCGGCGAAGTGTTGGATGATACCAGCATTAACACAGCTGTTAACGTTAAACTGATGAGTATGCCGGGAGTCCGTTCACTGGGGATTGATGTTGATGTGATGCAGGGAGAAGTGATTTTGTCCGGTAGGGCTCATAATGAAAATGAGGAAGCTCGGATTATCGATGCGGTCCGGACCGTGACCGGGGTTAAAAAAGTTACCAGCATGTTGAAAATAATTCCCTGATGTTAACAAACCGGCAGATACCGATCAGTGAAGAGATTATCAGAATTCTGGATCGGGAGTTCAATGGCCAGGTGCGGAAAAATGTTTCCCTGGCTGACCGGACTACGATTCGGGTTGGGGGAACCGCCCGTCTTTACCTGGTGCCGATGGATGTTGGTGTTTTACAGCGTTTGCTTCACCGGCTGCGGGATTTGGCGGTGCCGGTGCTGCCCCTTGGTGGCGGTGCCAATGTAGTGGTGGCCGATTCAGGCGTTACGAGAGCAGCGGTAATCAGTCTGGTGGAACATATACATGATATAGACGAGCCGACTATCAGCAACAACAGGGTAAAGGTCGATGTCGATAGCGGAGTACGGCTTTCATCCCTGCTGCAATTTTGCCAGGAGCGGGGTTATGGCGGGCTGGAATTTTTGACCGGGATTCCCGGTTCTGCCGGCGGGGCGGTAGTTATGAATGCCGGGGCCTTTGGCCGTGAATTCAGTGATGTGCTGCTGAAGGTTATAACCTGTGATGGTCAGGGAAACTTGCAATCATGGGCCCGGGAGCAGTTGAATAGTGGCTATCGCCGTGGAGGAATTCCTCTCGGGCAGCTGGTGGTTGGCCTTGAATTGCAGCTCAAACCGGTGAGTCCGGAGAAGATTGAAAAACAGATGACAGAATATCGGCAGATTCGCCGGCAAAAGCAACCCTATGGTGTGCCCTCAGCTGGTTCTGTCTTCAAAAATCCTCCGGGTGATTATGCCGGTCGTTTAATTGAAGCTGCTGGATGTAGCGGCTGGCGCTGCGGCAGAGCTCAAGTATCCAGAAAACATGCAAATTTTATTACGACTGAACCGGGAGCAACCGCGGCTGATGTTTTCGCCCTGATTGCCAGGGTGAAGGAACAGGTCCGGGAGTCTTTTTCTCTGGTATTGGAGGAGGAGATTATTCGTCTCGGAGATGAGTACCTTTCTGCTTGGGTGGTTGGAGAAGAGGAGTTGTTATGAGCTTAACCAGGGAAGCGCTGAAAAACAAGAAAATCGGGGTGCTGATGGGGGGGCTGTCCGCGGAACGAGAGGTTTCCCTAAAGACAGGTGCCGCCATCCTGGATTCCCTGAAACGGCAGAATTATCAGGTAGTCGGGATTGATGTGGGGCGAGACGTCTGTCGGCAGTTGCAGGCTGAAAATATCGAGGTGGCTTTCCTGGCTCTGCACGGACGTTATGGGGAAGATGGCACTATGCAGGGACTCCTGGAGCTGTTGCAGATTCCTTATACCGGTCCTGGAGTGCTGGCCAGCAGCGTGGCGATGAATAAACTGGCAACCAAACGTTTTTTGGAGAGTGCCGCGATACCAACTCCATCATATTTGGTGGCTGTCGATAAAACAGTCATTTCTGCCGCTGAACAGAAACTGGGATATCCCCTGGTGGTCAAGCCGGCCAGTGAAGGATCGAGCCTGGGTATTTCAATTGTCAGTTCCGAGGCTGAACTGCAGTCTGCCCAGGAAAAAGCATTTGGTTATGATGCAGAAATTTTGCTGGAACAATATATCTCTGGACGGGAAATAACCGCGGCGGTGCTTGAAGGTGAACCGTTGCCCCTGATTGAGATTCAGCCGGCTTCAGGGTTTTATGATTTTCAGGCCAAATATACGTCCGGAGCTACCAATTACTTGGTTCCGGCTCCTCTGTCGAACCAGGTGACGCAAGTGATTCAACAGTTGGCGGTGCAAAGCTGTAGGGTAACCGGTTGCCGGTCTGGCGCCATTCGGGTTGATTTTCGCCTTGATCCGGATGACAAGCCGTTTGTTATTGAACTTAATACTATTCCGGGGATGACCGGAACCAGTCTGTTGCCCAAGGCAGCCCAGACTGCCGGTATTGATTTTGATTCCCTGATTGTAAAGATACTTTGTGGGGCATCTTTAGAAATTCAATAAATAATGCTGGTGTATGGTGGCTGTCACTCCGAAAAATAAACTGAGTAATATAAACCGGGAACTGAAAAAAGGGCGAAAGAAGAAAAAGAAAAGAGCATATGGGGCTTTGCTGGCCCGAACAGGTGTTGCACTGCTGATTGTGATAGCTGGTGTTTTGATCTGGACTCGCATGCCGTTAATGAGCATCTTTATCCGGCAGCAGTTAATCCAACAGGGAATAGGAACCATAAAGGAGGTTGTTGTGCAAGGAAATTATCACACTGCCAAGGAAGGAATCGTACAGCAGTTGGACTTGGAACCGGGGATGTTGCTGTTTGACGTGGATCTGGTTGACAAGCAGGTTGCAGTGGAAAGCCTGCCATATGTAAAGACAGCCCAGCTCAGTCGGCAATGGCCTGATCGCTTGCTGGTTTCTGTGACTGAAAGGGTGCCTGTGGCTATCGTTAACCTGGAAAAACTTTATTACGTTGATGCTGACGGGCAGATTTTCAAGCGGATTGATCCTGGAGAGGAGGTTGACCTGCCGGTTTTTACCGGATTGTCGGTGGCTCAACTGCAGAAAAATCCTGAACAGGGGAGGGCTTTACTGGATCTTGGTTTAAAGTTGTTGGCCTGCTGGCAGGAAAATGATGCATATGGACAGGAAGGAATAGCGGAGATTCATTTGGATAATGCTTTTGGTCTGACGGTCTTTACCCGCCGGCATATCTGGCAGCTTCGTTTGGGTCTGGAAGAGTTTCGGCTGAAATTGAACCATTGGCAGAAAGTGCTTAACTATCTGGGTAAGGAAGCAGAACGGGTGAGCAGTTTCGATTGCAGTGCCGGATATTCGGTAGTGATAAGGTATGGGGATGCCAGCCACTAGTCGGCATAATGTGCAAGGGAGAGGAATATGGCTAAAAATGATCAGATTATCGTTGGTTTGGATGTCGGGACCACGAAGATCTGCGCCATTGTCGGCAAGATAACCGCGGAAGGAATTGAAATTATCGGGATTGGGACCAACCCTTCGGAAGGTTTGCGTAAAGGAGTGGTAGTCAATATCGACAGTACGGTTGATTCGATAAAAAAGGCGGTTCATGAAGCCGAATTAATGTCAGGAACGGATATTAAAGCGGTGGTAACCGGTATTGCCGGGGCACACATTAAAGGTTTCAACAGCCATGGCATTATCGGGGTCAAAGATCGGGAGGTTTCGTCCAAAGATGTTGAAAAAGTTCTGGAAGCGGCCAAAGCGGTAGCCATTCCCATGGATCGCGAAGTGATTCATACCATGGCGCAGGAGTTTATTATCGATGACCAGGATGGCATTAAGGATCCGGTAGGCATGTCCGGCGTCAGGCTGGAGGTGAAAGTTCATATTGTTACGGCAGCGGTTGCATCAGCACAAAATATTGTTCGCTCATGTAACCGTGCCGGCTTGGAAGTTTATGATATCGCTTTGCAGCAGATAGCTTCCAGCGCTGCGGTCCTGACTCCTGAGGAGCAGGAGCTGGGAGTTATGGTGATCGATATTGGTGGTGGCACTACCGATATTGCTGTGTTTGCCAACGGCAGCATCTGTTATACGGCATCACTGCCTCTGGGGGGAAACCAATTGACCAGTGATATTGCCATTGGCCTGCGGACGCCGGTAACTGCCGCTGAAAAGATTAAAAAACAGTATGGTTGTGCCATGATTTCTCTAATTGGCCAGAATGATACCATCGAAGTTCCCAGTGTTGGCGGACGGCCACCGCGCGTTTTGTCAAGACAGATTCTAGGCGAGATTATTGAGCCCAGAATGGAAGAAATTCTGGAATTGGTAAAAAGAGAACTTTATAAATCCGGCTTCCATGATCAGGTGGTATCCGGGGTAGTATTGACGGGTGGTTCATCATTGATGCCCGGGGTTGAAGAATTGGCAGAAACCGTTTTTGAAATGCAGGCCCGCTCCGGGATTCCTCAGCATGTGGGAGGATTATTGGATATTGTTAAAAGTCCCATCTATGCCACCGGGGTTGGATTATTGATAACCGGGGGGCAGCAGTTTGGTTCCGCCAGACAGCTGAACAGCAATGATAATAAACTATTTTATAAATTATTTTCACGAATGAAAAGTTGGTTTGCAGAATTTTTTTAAGCCTGAAGCAGGGAGGGAAAGTTATGTTTGAATTTGATGAACGGTCGAGATTGCAGGCCAATATCAAGGTTATCGGTATTGGTGGGGGCGGGAGTAATGCAGTGAACAGCATGATTAATTCCCAGGTTCAGGGAGTTGATTTTGTCGTTGCCAATACTGATGCCCAGGCCCTGGAGGCATCGCCATCACCGATCAAACTGCAGCTTGGTTCACGGTTAACCCGGGGACTGGGTGCTGGCGCCAACCCGGATATCGGTCGCAATGCTACCATCGAGGATACGGAAAAAATTTCCGAATTGCTGGATGGATCTGACATGGTTTTTATTACTGCCGGTATGGGCGGTGGTACGGGCACCGGAGGAGCGCCGGTGGTGGCTAAGTTGGCCAAGGAATTTGGTGCTCTCGCCGTTGCAGTAGTAACGAAGCCCTTCATCTTCGAAGGTCGTAAACGGATGCGCCATGCCGAAGAAGGCTTGGAGGAATTGCGGGAAAATGTGGATGCGTTGATTACCATTCCTAATCAGCGGCTGCTGAATATTGTTGGGAAAAACACCTCAATGGTGGAGGCTTTCCAGAGTGCCGATGAAGTACTGGTACAGGCGGTCCGCAGCATTTCTGACCTGATCAATGTCCATGGGTTGATAAACCTGGATTTTCAGGATGTTAAAACTGTCATGACCAATACCGGCCTGGCTCTGATGGGGACGGGAATAGCCAGTGGTGAAAATCGGGCCATCGAGGCAGCACACCGGGCTATTGCTTCACCATTGTTGGAAGATATCAGTATCCAGGGAGCTAAAGGTATTTTGATTAACATTTCTGCCGGCAGCAGCCTGACCCTTTTTGAAGTTAATGAGGCTTCTTCATTAATTCAAGAAGAAGCCCATGAGGATGCCAACATCATTTTTGGCGCGGTTCTGGATGAATCTATGGGTGATGATATACGGGTAACGGTTATTGCTACCGGTTTTGAGCCCATTAAACAGCTGGCTAAAGGACCTGGCCTGGCCGGAACAAAATTCGCGCCTATTCCCAGGCGCCGAGATCTTGACCGTCCTGCTTTTCAAAGCCGATCCAGGAGACCTGATAATGATCATCAGGAAATTATCCGAACGGTTAAAAAAGTTGTTGGTGCTTCCGATAGCGAAGCTGAGTTTGAACTGGAAGACTATGACTTTCCGACTTTTTTGCGCCGTCAGCTTGATTGATGGCCGCGGTGGCTGAAAGCATTTCTCCGGAAGCAATTGTTTTCGGGCAAAATACCAGTTGACAACTATTTCAAAAGTACAGCATAATTATTACTTCCTGCTTTCCTGCAATTATCTAAGCCATGGCGGCTGTTTCCAGTCGCCATGGCGTACCCCTGAATGGGGACAATGCCAAGTTGAATTACACTCCCTTTACTCCTTTTTCCCTTTTTTTACCGCTGGGGTCTCATTCTGAAGCGGAAATACACTGTCTGAAACTGCTGCGGGATCTTCCCGGAAAACGGCAGGTATATCTTGGTCAATGGGGAGATCGGAAAATTGTGGCCAAGGTTTTTGCTCCCCATAAAGGGATGGTGCGGCACTGGCAGAGGGAAGAACGGGGCATTAAAATCATGGCCCAGAGAGGTATATTGACACCGGAAATCCTTTATTCCGGCCCTCTGGACCGCG
>DQWO01000142.1 GCA_011042595.1 Pseudomonadota bacterium | reverse complement strand
CCTGGGCGCAGGCACATTTTTCAGTCCGGCAATGGGCTGTTTTGAAAAGGTCATAACATTTCTTGCCCACGGCTTCATCGGGAGTCAATCCGACAACGGCGGCCCCGGCCGGGTTCATGAAGGTGACGTTGAAATCGGTGTCAATAGACGTGATGGGCGTGGGGATGGTGTTGAGGTTTTCGATTTTTTCCGCCGCGTCCTGCTTTTCCCTCATTTCATCGGTGACATCGAGGATGTATTCCAGCGCGCCTTTGATATTGCCCTTGGCATCCTTTATGGGTGCTCCGGTGTATTTAATCGGCATGATGACGCCTTCGGCCGGTCTGGCGATGGTCTGATCGCTGACCACCGAATCGGTTTTCATCGCCCGGGCGATGGCGCATTTTTCAGTTTTGCAGTGGGGGGTTTTGAAAAGGTCGTAACATTTCTTACCCACGGCTTCATCGGGCGTCAATCCGGCAACGGCGGCTCCGGCCGGATTCATGAAGGTGACGGTATAGAGGGTATCGATTTCCATGATTGGGGTGGGAATGACATTAAGATCAGTTTCCAATTGTTGCAACAGCCCCTGGGTTTCGCGTAACGCTGAAATATCATTGATGGTAACCAGGGTTCCCTGCTGGTTTTTCATTGGTGCCGCGCGGGAGGATAAATAGGTGATTTTACCATCCTTGGCTTTGTAAACAGCCTCGGATTCAGCCGGTTTGCGAATCCTTGCTGATTTAGTTGCCGGGCAATCCTTCGTTCCACAAAGTTGGTTTGGACACGCTTCTTCACAGGTCATCTTACCGAATACTTCCGTTGCCTTCAGACCAAATGATTTCAGGAAGTTTTTGTTTGCCCAGGTAATATTCCGGTCTCCATCAACAATAAAGCTCGGAGCCGCTATTAACTCCAGACAGGATGTATCGATTGTGTCGGTGTTTGTTGTCGCTGTGGTCATTTTTTTCTCCCTTTTCTCAAGTATTTTTAGAAAGTTAGCTTTCCTCGTCATTCAGTCCCAGATGATTTTGCAACAGGTTATGTGTGTTGATTACCAGTACATGCTCTGAAATTCCTGAACCATCATGGAATTCGATTAATCGGTCCAGGGTATCTTTGCGGGCACTTAACTGTGGTTTAAGTGATGGGGTTGGATAATATTGTTCCTGCCTGTAAATGGTGACAATACTGTCGACTTCCAGGGCGACGATCTGAGATTTTCCCCGGCAGATGATCAACTTGCTGGTTTCTTGAGATTCGTTTTTGTCAGGGTAATCATAAAAACGGCGCAAATTTACCACCGGTACGATCTGGCCGCGCAGGTTGATGATCCCATTGTTGAAGCCGATGGCTGCGGGCACAGCCAAGACTTTATTACGCACAATGATTTCCTGAACATCTTTAAGCTCAATGGCATAGTTTTTGTTGATGAAAAAAATCAAATAACAATTTTCGGTAATCAGATTATGAGAAATATTTTCAGTAGTATCCTCTTCATCATCCAGGTCTTTTCTTACCCTGCCAATTGATTTAAGCTGACCAGTCTGTGAGCCAATGAGATCGCCAATATCGAGGAGCGTGATATTGCGGTTGCCGAGATAGGGATAGATTCCGGTTACACTGGTGTTCCCGCTGCTTGGCATGGAGAGAATCTCATCATCGGGAATGGTGAGAATCTCCCTGGCTTCATCCACGATTAAACCAAAAGAAACTTCATTGGAGAGCAGGATCAGGATGCGGCGATCTTCATGTAAGGTGTTTTCGGCCTTGGTATCGTGCAACAAGGTGCCCGCATCCACCACCGGAATAGTATGCCCACGCAGTTGTAACGCCCCTTCAATACTGCCATCCCTGTACAGTTCGTCAATATTTGTGAGAAAACTTAATTCCTGGGCGTGTTCCACCCGCACGCCATATTCCTGGCCCGTGCAGCTGAAAATGACGTAACGTGAATAACTGCGGTTTGCCGTTTGTTTTTCTGTTTCCAGGGCCGTTTTATCAGTTTCCTCACCCAGAGAAGATTGCCCCCCGGGAAAAAGATATTTCAGGTCCAGAAGCTCAACCGTTCGGCTGCCACCGGCAATGTTGATAAGATCTGAGATGATCCGATCATCCGTTTGTAAGGCCGCGGGGATGGAATTGATGTCAGTTGAATCAATTCTGATAACATCTTTGATGTCATCAAAAAGAAGGCCGAAACGTTGATTTAAAACATTGACCACCGCAACCTTGGCATCGTCATTATAGCTTGATTTCGCTAACCCCAGCCGCTGCTTCAAGTTGATAATCGGGATAACCTCATCCCTGAGCTGCATTATCCCTTCAAGAAAATCCACGCTGGCCGGCAATGCTTTAATTTGGTTGCTGATTCCCGTGGCCTCTGTAACCTTATCAGCCGGCAGCGCTATTTCCAGATTTTCTTCCCGGTCAAGTATAAAAGATGCAAAGAGTTGTTCATGTGCCATGATGTATCCTTTGGTGGAATCATTGTTTTTGTATATATGCTAATGAGAATGCAATTTATTCAAACATGAATGTATGAGTAAATTATAAAGTACAGCTTTAACGTCGCTGAAATCGCTATGAATATCAGTGAGATATCGGGGGAACATGCAGTGGGCTATTTTAAGTAATTCATCCCGTTGCTCCGGAAGAATAATGACCAGACGTAAATTATTCATTAAATTATCCAGATAGAGTTCATTTAGCCATTCCAGGCTGTTCTCATCCGGGGGCATCAGCACGGCAATATCATGGGAACCAAGAGGTCTCCGAAGCCTGCTGGTGAAACTGGCCAGAAGCCGTATTACCTCCACCTCACCATCTTCAATGAAGTCATTGAATTGCCGCAAGAGTTGTTCTCCCGCTTCATTATCGCGGGGAATATACATGAGAATACTCACTGACAAATCTCCCTGGTTACCATTGTCATCGCCATTGTCCATAACACTCTTCTTATTTATAGCAATAAGCAGCAATAAGCATGCCGTTCAGTTTTTTTGCTACTGAACAGTTATCTTATCTTGTAATATCAATAAGTTATACGATTTTAAGCAAGATGGAAATGGAGGGGCGTACACTGGTTGTCCTGAAACAGTAGTCCATGAATCAGGATGTTGTCCGAAAAACAGGACGGCAAAGGGGTCGTCAAGGAGCTGTTATGATTTCTGATATTTTTGTTGGAGGGCGTAAAATGCCGAGCGGGAAAGACCGGAAATCTCGATAGCTTTTTTCACCTCTCCCATGGCAATATGCATGAGTTTATCAAGGTAGAGCTTGTCCATTTGCGTCCGGTATTCCTTGAGGGATGGTAATGTTTCTGTCTCCGCTGGAATATGGTTTTCCCCATTGGCGGCAGGATTTTTTCCAATTATTTTCCGGCGGATTCCGGAAACCCTGATGTCGAGGGGCAGGTGTTGATTAAGTAATGTCTTATTCCGACCTGCCTTGGAGTAGGCGAATTCTATGGCATTTACCAGTTCTCTCACGTTGCCCGGCCAGTTATAGGTCTCCAGAGCATCAAGAAATTCAGCCGAAAAGCTTTTATCATTGCCACCATAACGAACGGAAATTTGTTTTTGATGAAACGCGGCTATGGATTTAATATCTTCAAGCCGTTTCCGTAAAGGAGGCAACTTGATTTCCAGGGTTTTCAGCCGGAAAAGCAAGTCCTGACGAAATTCTCCCGTTTGTACCTGATGGTTGATATTTTTATTGGTAGCCGCAATGAGGCGAAAATTGCTTTGATATTCAACCTCGCTGCCAAGTGGCCGGTAGCGATGCTCCTGCAGGACCCGCAGGAAATTTTTTTGCATTTCCAAAGATAGTTCGCCCACTTCATCAAGGAATAGGGTCCCCCCTTCAGCCTGGGCAATCAAACCTTTGTGGCGATGTTCCGCTCCGGTAAAGGCCCCTTTTTCATGACCGAAAAGCACGCTTCCGATCATTGATGAAGGTAGCGCGGCACAATCAACAACCACAAAATTTTTTGCCGCCCGGGATGAGTTTTGATGAATAGCTCTGGCAATCAGGTCTTTTCCCGTACCCGTTTCCCCGGTAATCAAAACATCAGCCAGGCTGAATGCCGCCTGGGCAACCAGATCATAGCACTTCTTCATCTCCGCGCTTTTCCCAACTATGTGATCGAGCTCCAGGGCTACCGGTTTCCGGCTAGCCAGTTTTTCCTGCCGATATTGTAATGCCCGAGTGCTGGATAAAATGAATTCCTTAATGGATGATCCCTTCTCGATATAATCCCAAGCGTTACTGTTGATTGCTATTTCCGCCCCATTCGCGTCTCCCGCCCCCGTTATGATAATAACTTCAGGTTGAGATATGGTGCCGCGAAGATCATTGATTATGTCCAATCCACAGCCATCAGGGAGGTTGACGTCAAGAAAAACAAGGTCATAACCTGAGCTCATCGCCCGGGCCAGTCCTTTATCCATTGTATATTCCAGGGTATAATGATGTCCCGATCGTTCAAATAATGAACCTATTGTTTCACCTACCTGCGGATCATCATCAATAATGAGGATTTCTGCCATGTTATCTTGCCGGTTTCGCTGGAGGTTGTAAGGTAGTATGTTTTCTTATGCCTTTTTTTCGTAGCAATGGAGAGAAAACTTTAATTCTTAATGCACGGCTGATCCTGCCATTTACTTTTTCATCATTTCCAGGAAATCCGCTGGGGTGACTATTTTTATTCCGTGATATGATTTTCAGCTCAAGGAGGTGTCTATCTCCCGATATGATGAAATCGCATGTGCCGCTTAAGGCACACAAGAGAAATTTATCGTCATCCGGGTCGGATTCAATAATGACTTCATGGTTTTCGCTGGGGATATCTATTGCTTGAAAATAAGGAAGGATTTCATGTTTGAGAAGAAACTCTATCCCGGTTTCAGAAAGAGAAAATTTGGGGTATGCCAATACCCGCAGGTACTCATTAAGTATTTTTTTTGAAAAAAAGGCTCTATCAAGCCGGCCTTCCATGGAGATACCAGTCGGCTCGGCGTGCTTCCAAACAGGAGACCGGAAACAACTACATTGGTATCAATAACGACAGACACTATTTGGATCTTGCCCAGGATACTGCTTCAGCTACGCAATCTTCTGTCAAACCCAGCTTTTTCATCTTTTCTTTAATCGCGGCTGTATTGGCGTCATAAAGAATGAGCGGTTTCAAAATCAGGACATCTCCTTCCAGTTCGATGTCAAAATATTTGGTCTCGGGAATCTTTTCAATGATTTTTTTGGGAATGGTAAGTTGATTTTTACTTGTCAGTTTGGCCAGCATATTTGCGTCTACTTACTTCCTTTAATTATTACAATTACTATAATGGTCTACAAAAAGAAAGTCAGGCATTCAGGCCATTTTCTGCTTCAAGAATTGTATATCCCGCCTGCCGCAACTGGTGGCTGCTGATAATGGTTTATGGTGGTTGGTGAAAGATTGGTTTTCTGTTGCCATCTTAAAGATCCAGTTGGATCGTGATAGCTCGGCCTATACCCCCCATTTCAGTGGAGGAAATCGATCCTGCCGGATTGATCAACCGCTTCTTGCTTACCGTTGTAAGCTGATCTGCCATAGCTTTGGCCTTTTTCCCACGAAAAGTTACATATGTTTCACTTGGGTAGAGCTTATTGACACTACTCGTCAGGGGCACGACCTGGACTCTATTAAGGAACTGGTTGGCAGCATCATTGCTTACGATGACCGCCGGGCGCTGCTTGCGGATTTCATCACCGATAGAAGGGTCAAAATTAATCCACCACACATTACCTTTCTTCATTATTTATGTCTCCAAATGTGCCTTCGGCCCACTCAAGGGCCTCGGATTCCCGAACCTGATCAGCAGACATCTCTTTATATGCAGCATATATATCATTCTTGACAACATGCGGGCGAACTAACTCTTGAATAAAACGACTGATTTTCCGTGGTCCAATAACTGTCCGCAAGCCGTTATAGACATCCTCGTCTATGGTCAATGTAAGTTTCCTTTGCATCACAAACACCTCCATCAGAAATTACACGTATAATACACGTGTAATGTTTATGTGTCAAGGAGCTGTAACTATTCTGGAATTCCGAGCCCAGCCAGTTATAAGTCTCCAGTGTATCAAGAAATTCAGCTCCCCCTTCATCCTGGGCAACCAAACCTTTGTGATGCTCCGTGCCGGTAAAGCCCCCTTTTTCATGACCGAAAAGCACGCTTCCGATCATTACCCGTAATTCTTACTATCACTGTAATGCCTACTAAAAGAAAGTCAAGCCTCTAGGGAAAAGGCTAAAATATATTTTTTTTCTGACGAAAGTTTCAGGAAGTTATTGCTATCTGAAATATATTGTTTGACAGGAAATAATCATGCCCAAAGTAAACAGCAAGGAAGCCCTGAAAGAACTGCTTTTCAACATCCAGCAGAAGGATCTGATCAAGGCCCGGCTGGTGGTTGAGCATCTTGCCGGCATCGATCCTGCGACCCAGAAGCGGATGCTTTTTGAATTGAGCAAATGTGACGATGATTTTGCCATTCCCCTGCTGGCTTACCTGATCCATTGTCATTCGGAGATTATCGGGCAGTACCCCACTCTCAACGAACTGCTGCTGACTAAAATCCTCGATCATCCGGAAGTATTGATTGCCAGACTAGGGATTCCGGTTCCGGAATCTGCCATCTATCTGGAACTGGCCGGTCAAATCCGGGAGGAACGGGCTGTTCCGGCAATCATGAAGCTTTTGACCTCAACGGATGAAGTCAATGTACTGGAAAAGAGTCTGCATGCCTTAGGTGATATTGGTGATTCGAGCGCGGTGAATGCCATTACCGAGTTTCTCTATGCCGATATCCGTTCGCTGGTGGTGGCGGCAGTCCGGGCTTTGGGACGGATAGGTACCACAACTGCTTTGCAACGGCTTTCAGAGCGGATGGGTGGTGACAATGAGCTTGATGCCGTGATTCTGGAAGTTTTTGCCACGATACAAAACGATCTGTCGCTGCAGAAGCTGAATGAAACCCTGCAGTCACATTACGCTTATTTGCGCAACCTGGCGAAAAAGCATCTGACAAACATTGGTTCCAAAGCGGTTCCCCTGCTGCTTAAAAATTTATCGCTGGATGATCCTGATCTTATCATTCACACCCTGAATATTCTCGGAGAAATTGGTGATGCCAGTGCCATTAGCTCGATTCGCAAGTTGTTGCATGCTCAGCCCCGTGATGCCAATATCCGTTTTGCCGCTTATGAAGCACTGGGGATGCTGCCTTTAGGTCGGGGAGCCTATGCCCTGGCCGGTGGTTTAACCGATTCGGTGGAAAACGTGCGGGCAGCGGCCGCCAAGGCGATTAACGGTGCTTTCAGTGAGGTGTTGGCTGCCGGGGTGAAAAATATGGTTCGTTCCGGTGGTGATGAGGCCGTAATGATTATTCAGACGGCGTTAGGTGTGCAGGCGGACAACATTGTTCTGAGTCTGAT
>DQWO01000014.1 GCA_011042595.1 Pseudomonadota bacterium | reverse complement strand
GATAATGTGACCATAGTGGGCAACCTGATCACTCCTATCGCCATGGAAGAAGGTTTGCGTTTTGCGATTCGTGAAGGTGGCCGGACGGTTGGTGCCGGGGTCGTCAGCGAAGTTATTGAATAAAATTCCACCGTGTCCTGAAATGATTTATCATAAATGGAGTAATTCCTAATGACAGCAGCCAACCAGAAATTTAGAATAAGATTAAAGGCCTATGATCATAAAATTCTTGATCAATCGGTCGTTGAAATTGTCAATACAGCCAAGCGTACCGGGGCCAGGGTTGCCGGCCCCATCGTTCTGCCAACACGAATTAATAAATATTGTGTTCTGCGTTCTCCCCACGTTAACAAAAAATCACGAGAACAGTTTGAGGTTCGTACCCACAAACGGTTAATCGATATTCTCGATCCGACCCAGCAGACCGTTGATGCCTTGATGAAGTTGGATCTTTCCGCCGGTGTTGATGTGGAAATAAAGCTGTAAGGTCGAGCATAAACAGCAGCAGATAGATTGAGGATGAAATAATGGCCCAGATACAGGGATTGTTAGGAACGAAAATAGGGATGACCCAGATCTTCAGTGAATTGGGTGATGAAATTCCAGTAACGGTTGTGAAGGTAGGGCCATGTACGGTGGTTCAGGTTAAACGGGATAAAAATGATGGCTACAACGCTGTTCAGCTTGGTTATGGTGAAAAAAAGCTGCAGCTGGCAACCAAACCAATGATCGGCCATTGCACCAAAGCCGGTAAGGGCGTTTTTCGGGTTCTTCAGGAGGTCAGAGTTGATAACCCGGATGATTTTCAGGTGGGAGATCAGCTGACAGCTGACATGTTTGCCACTGGAGATCTGGTTGCTGTAACCGCCAGGAGTAAGGGTAAAGGTTTTGCCGGTCCGATGAAACGCTGGGGTTTCAAAGGGGCAAGTGCCTCTCATGGGGTTCATAAAGTGCATCGTTCTGCCGGCTCGGTTGGTACTTCAGCCTGGCCCGGCCGGGTTTGGAAGGGAAAGAAAATGGCTGGCCAGATGGGTGATCAGGCCGTTACGGTGAAAAATCTGATTGTGGTTGGTGTGCGTCCCGACCAGGGAATGCTGTTGATTAAAGGTGCTGTTCCCGGCAGTAAAAATGGCGTAGTCTTTCTCAGGAAGGTGTAAGCGTATTCATCAAGAAACGGGTGGTCCCGGATGGATACTTTAAAGATCGGCTTTCAGCTGAAAGTTGATGGTTGATGTGGAAATGAATAAAGAAATTGAATAATTCACTGGAGTGGCATCATGGCCGTGGTTGATCTGTATAGTATGAGCAAGGAGAAAGTTGGCGAGATTGAATTGGCCGATGCAGTTTTTAATGCTGAGGTTAAAAGTCATCTTGTCAGCGAAATGGTGTTGTGGCAGTTGGCCAAGCGGCGCAGCGGTACCGCGGCGGTCAAGAACCGTTCGAAGGTACGTGGTGGTGGCAGCAAACCATGGAAGCAGAAGGGAACCGGGCGGGCCCGCAGTGGCACCAACCGTTCACCAATCTGGCGGGGTGGTGGGGTGATCTTTGGCCCGCAGCCGCACAGCTATGAGTTTAAACTGACCAAAAAAATAAAAAAACAGGCCTTGATTTCAGCCCTGAGCCAAAAATATCAGCAGGGCAAGCTGTTCGTGCTGGAAAACTTTGATCTGGAAGAGATAAAGACCAGGAAAGTGGCTGAACTTTTGAGCGCTTTTGAATGTGTAAGTGCCATGTTGGTCTGTGATGAAAATCGAAACCTGTTGCTGTCGGCCCGTAATCTGCCTAAAATAATGGCGGTTGGTTCTCCCGGGGTTAATGTCTATGATCTGCTCAAACATGATACGCTGATGATTTCAGCTGATGCTTTGTCCAGAATTCAAGGAGCTTTGGAATAATGAATAAGTCATCTTATTATGATTTGATTCGCTACCCCCTGTTGACGGAAAAAACCATAGAGGCGAAAGAATCACATAATCAGTACGCTTTTGCTGTTGATCGTCAAGCGAATAAGGTTGAGATCAAAAAGGCAGTAGAGACACTTTTCAATGTAAAGGTTCAGGGCGTCAGGACTTTGAGTGTGAAAGGGAAAGAGAAGCGGGTAGGACGTAACGTCGGTAAACGTTCGGATTGGAAGAAGGCCATCGTTACCCTGAAACCGGAACAGAAGATTGAATTTTTTGAGGGCATGTAAGCTGTCCAGCTGTCGCTGATATAAGGGAGATTCATCGATGCCATTAAAGAAATATAAACCAACATCACCTGGAATGCGGTTTCAAACCTCATCCAGTTTTGAGGAAATAACCAAAAAATCACCGGAAAAATCCCTCATTGCTCCGTTGAAGAATAAAGGTGGGCGAAATAATGCCGGTCGGATTACCGTTCGTCACCGAGGTGGAGGAGTGCGGCGGAAGTACCGGCTGATAGATTTTAAACGGATGAAGGATGGCATGCCGGCAACGGTTAAAGCCGTGGAGTATGATCCAAACCGATCAGCCCGTCTGGCGCTGCTTCAGTATGCTGATGGAGAGAAACGCTATATCCTGGCACCGCTTAAGCTAGGGGTAGGAGATCAGGTGCAATCTGGCGAAAATGTTGATATAAAACCTGGTAACTGCCTGCCTTTGAAGAATATTCCCCTGGGCAGCATCATCCATAATATTGAATTGAAAATCGGCAAGGGTGGTCAGATGGTTCGCAGTGGAGGAACCTATGCCCAGTTGATGGCCAAGGAGGGCAGTCATGTGCAGGTAAAGTTGCCTTCCGGTGAGGTTCGTATAGTCCATAATTTGTGTCGGGCAACCCTGGGGCAGCTGGCTAATATCGAGCATGAAAATATTTCCCTGGGAAAGGCTGGCCGCAGTCGCTGGCTGGGGCGTCGTCCCTCCGTTCGCGGGGTGGCCATGAACCCGGTTGACCATCCCCATGGTGGAGGTGAAGGTAAATCATCTGGTGGACGACATCCGGTTACTCCCTGGGGTGTGCCGACCAAGGGTCGTAAAACCAGGAGCAATAAAGCAACGGATAAGCAAATTGTTAAACGACGTAGGTAGCCTGATCCAAATGCTCTTGTGGCAGGTCAGGTTTTAAGGAGGAATTCGTGGCGCGTTCAGTACGTAAGGGTCCTTTTGTCGATGATCATCTGTTGGCCAAGGTTGACAAACTGGTTAACAGCAATAATAAAATGATAAAAACCTGGTCACGGCGATCAACAGTGGTCCCAGAAATGGTCGGGTATACTATCGCGGTTCATAATGGCCGCAAGTTCATCCCGGTTTTTATAACTGAGGAGATGGTGGGACATAAATTAGGTGAATTTGCCCCTACCAGAACCTATTACGGTCATGCTGCTGACCGAAAATCAAAAGTACGGCGCTAAACGGACGCCTGGATATAGAAGGAGTAACCCATGCAAGTTCGAGCACGACTTCGCCATTATCGGGTGGCACCACGAAAGGCACGCCTGTTAACCGATATGATCAGTGGAATGGATATAGCCAGAGCCATTGATACCCTGCGTTTTGCCAGGAAAAAATCTGCTCCGGTCATTATGAAACTATTGCAATCAGCAGTGGCCAATGCAGATCAGCAGGGTAATGTCGATGTGGATGCCCTTTATGTGCGGCAAGCTTTTGTCGATGAAGGTCCCACCTTGCGTCGTTTCAGACCTCGGGCTATGGGGCGGGCAACCAGGATTCGAAAACGTTCCAGCCATATTACCGTGGTCCTGGATGATGAGCGCTGAAATTAGGGTTAAAAGAATAGATTTAACAATCAGTAAAACCTGTAAAGAGGAGTGGCGATTTGGGACAGAAAGTTAACCCCATCGGCTTTCGCCTGGGTATTGTCAAGACCTGGAGCTCGCGTTGGTATGCCGACAAGGAATACAAGAAATTTCTCCACGAAGATCTGCGGCTGAAGAAATATTTGAAAAAGAAGATGTATCATGCCGGGATTTCCAAAATTGAGATTGAGCGGGCTGCGAAACGTATCCGGATTAATATCTATGCTGCCAGACCGGGAATTATTATCGGCAAAAAAGGGGCAGAGATCGAAACCCTGAAGAAGGATCTTCAGAAGTTTACCACCGGTGAGTTGTTCATCAATATTAATGAGGTGAAGAGACCTGAAACCGATGCTCAGCTGATTGCTGAGAATGTTGCCTTGCAGCTTATTCGCCGGGTGGCATTCAGAAGAGCTATTAAGCGCAGTGTCGGGATGGCGATGAAACTCGGGGCTAAAGGAGTAAAGGTGGCAGTATCCGGTCGCTTGGGTGGGGCTGAAATTGCCCGTGCGGAGTGGTACCGGGATGGTCGTGTTCCCTTGCATACCTTGAGGGCAGATATAGATTATGGTCTTGCAGAAGCAAAAACCACCTATGGCATCATTGGGGTCAAGGTCTGGGTGTTCAAAGGTGAGATTGTGGCGCAGAAAGATGAATTGACTGCTGGGCTGTAGCTTTTAAGCCGTTAGCCATTAGCTTTCAGCTCTTAGCGATTTAGGATAAGAAGGATGGGAAGGTAGGATTGTCATCATGTTAATGCCTAAAAAGGTGAAGTATAGAAAACAGCAGAAAGGGAGAGTTAAGGGGCTGGCACATCGAGGTTCCCAACTTTCCTTCGGTGATTATGGTTTGAAGGCGCTGGAAAGCGGACGGATTACCAATCGTCAAATTGAGGCGGCCAGAATCGCCATTAATCGCTATATTAAGCGTGGCGGGAAAGTATGGATTCGTATTTTCCCGGACAAACCGCTAACTAAAAAACCGGCTGAAGTGAGAATGGGAAAGGGTAAAGGATCCCCTGAAGAGTGGGTGGCGGTAGTGAAGCCCGGAAGAATACTCTATGAAATGGAGGGGGTTGATTCTGAACGGGCGGTGGAGGCTTTGCGATTAGCAGCGCATAAACTGCCGATCAGAACCAAAATGGTAAGGCGGGAGACTGGAATATGAAAGCTAAAGATGTTCGTTTATTGTCTCCGGAAGAGATGCAGCAGAAGGTGGTTGCCATATCTGAGGAGTTGTTTAACCTTCGTTTCCAGAAAGCCAGCGGGCAGTTGCAGGATACGGCCAGGCTGAGAAACCTTAAGCGGGATCGGGCCAGGATTAAAACCATTCTGCGCGAACATGATATGCAGGGATAAGGCAGGTATGATAATGCAGGAGACTAAGAGACGAATTAAACGATCGATGACCGGGTTTGTGGTCAGTGATAAGATGGATAAAACAGCGGTGGTGAAGGTTTCGACCAAAGTAAAGCATCCCACCTATAAGAAATACGTTCAAAAGAGTATGAAATATAAGGCGCATGATGCCGAGAATCAATGCTCTATTGGTGATCAGGTTCAGATAACTGAATGTCGGCCAATCAGTAAGGATAAATGCTGGCGGGTCAGTAAAATAGTGGAAAAAGCTGTCGCTTAAGGGCTGATTTCTGATTTCCAGCTTAAGGTTGGGAAAGGGGAGATGAAATGATTCAGGTTGAAACGGTTCTGGATGCAGCCGATAATTCCGGAGCCAAAAAAATACAGTGTATCAAGGTACTTGGCGGCTCAAGAAAACGATATGCCAGCATTGGTGATATTATCAAGATAACCGTCAAAGAGGCGATACCTAATTCCAAGGTTAAAAAAGGTGAGGTTATGCAGGCGGTGGTGGTGCGTACTGCCAAGGAAATACGTCGGAGTAATGGTAGCTATATAAAGTTTGACTGTAACTCGGCGGTCCTGATTAATAACCAGAATGAGCCTATTGGTACCCGGATATTTGGTCCTGTGGCTCGTGAACTGAGAGCGAAACGTTTCATGAAAATTATTTCATTGGCCCCTGAGGTTTTATAAGGCTGCGGGATCTGGAGAATTTGACGATGGCGAAAGCACGGTTAAAAAAAGGCGATAAAGTTATGGTTATCGCCGGTAAAGATAAAGAAAAAAGCGGCAAGATAAAGAAAGTTGACTTTGAAAAGAAACGGGTAGTAGTGGAAAAGCTTAACATGATTAAACGCCACACTAAACCCGGGATGGGTACGCAGGGGGGTATTCTGGAAAAAGAAGCATCCATCCACTTGTCCAATGTCATGCCGATCTGCAGTAAATGTGATAAACCGGTGCGTGTCGGGTATAAGGTTTTAGCGGATCAATCCAAGGTTAGAGTTTGCAAACGCTGTGATGAGCTGCTGGACAAGTAGCTGGAGGATGTGGAGGCGTATTGATAGATGGGTATTCTGAAAGATAAATATGTGAATGAGGTTGTCCCGGCCCTTACTAAACAGTTTAGCTATACTAACTGTATGCAGGTTCCCCGGTTGGAGAAAGTCGTAGTGAATATGGGTTTGGGTAGCGCGGTGCAGAATGTCAAAATAATTGATGCTGCCGTTGAGGAGTTGACTGCCATTACCGGCCAGAAGGTGGTGGTGACCAAGGCCCGCAAATCTATAGCATCTTTCAAGCTGCGCGAGGGTATGCCCATCGGCTGCATGGTAACTTTGCGACAGGACCGTATGTATGAATTTCTCGAACGACTCATTTCGGTAGTTTTACCCCGGATCAGGGATTTTAAGGGGATTTCGGGAAAGGCTTTTGATGGTCGGGGTAACTACACCCTTGGTCTTCGTGAGCAGATGATATTTCCTGAAATTGATCTTGAAAAAGTTGATGTGGTCAAAGGGATGAATGTAGTGGTGGTTAATACGGCCAGGACTGATGAAGAAGGAAAAGCCATGTTGTCGTTGCTTGGCTTTCCGTTCCGTAAATAGTTTTTAATCCGGAAATAAGATATACGCGGATAAGCGGTCGGCATTCGGCTCTCAGCAGTCAACGCAAGAGCTTGTTGTTCAGTTTTTATAGATGATTGAACATGCCGGGAGCGTTCATCGGGAGACAGCAAGTTGCCGATGAAGAGTAATTAAATTTGTAGGGTCTTTATTAAGGAGACTTAGATGGCAAAGAAGTCGATGATAGCCAAAGCGCTACGGCCGAAGAAATTCAAGGTCAGGGATTATAACCGCTGTCCTATATGCGGAAGACCACGGGGATATCTCCGTAAATTTGATATGTGTCGTATTTGTTTTCGCCAGTTGGCCTCAAGTGGGGACCTCCCCGGGGTTATTAAATCGAGTTGGTAAAAGGAGCTTAGGGTTTTATGTCGCTTAATGATCTGATTGCCGATATGCTTACGAGAATACGTAATGCACAGATGGCAGAACATGAAAAAGTCGATATTGTCCTTTCGAAAATAAATCAGAGCATTGCTGATATTCTGAAAGAAGAGGGCTATGTCAAGAATTATAAGGTCATTAAAGATGGGGACAGCCGTGGAACGCTGCGGTTGTACCTGAAGTATGATGATCAGGGCAAGCCGGTACTATCCGGTTTGAAAAGGGAAAGTAAACCTGGATTGCGTAAATATGTTGGAGCTGATGCAATTCCCGTTGTTCTTAATGGTCTTGGAATCACAATCCTGTCAACATCAAAAGGGGTTATCACTGGTGAGCAAGCCAAGCGGCTGAACGTCGGT
>DQWO01000287.1 GCA_011042595.1 Pseudomonadota bacterium | reverse complement strand
TGTGGGTGCTATCCAGCGATTTGAGCCGCCATTGGTGAAAACACGTGGCGGGATAGCTGATCGCGCAAAAAATTCATCACGGTTATTGCCAATAATAACCGGCCACTCTTTGGCAATCCGGTAGGCCAGCAAGATTGTACACATTAAATCATCCCAGCATTTCCTTCATTTTGCTAAAAAAACTTTTATGTTGCGGCTGGGTTTCCTCGCCGCATTCCCGGGCAAATTCCTCCAGCAATTCCCGCTGCCGCTCACTCAGATTTGTCGGGGTCTCCACCACCACCTGGATATTCTGTTCTCCCCGACCATAGCCCCGCAGATGCGGCACCCCCTGATTTTTAAAATGATACAAATGGCCGGACTGGGTTCCGGGAGCTATTTTGAGCGTCTGCTTGCCTTCCAGGGTCGGAACCATAATTTCATCCCCCAGAGATGCCTGGGAAAAACTTATGGGAACCCGACAAATAATATCATCTCCTTCACGAACAAAAATGGGGTGATCTTTGACGTTGATAACCACATAAAGATCGCCTGGAGGGCCGCCCTTCAAACCGGTGCTGCCTTCGCCAACCATTTTAAGCCGCGAGCCGGACTCAACCCCAGCCGGAATTTTGACCGAAAGGTTCTTTTCGCCGGCAATCCTGCCAGTACCTTTACAGTTTTGGCAGGGATTGCGAATAATTGCTCCTTCTCCATGGCAGGTGGGACAGGTCTGGTTGACGCTGAAAAACCCCTGTTGAAAACGAACCTGACCACGACCTTGGCAGGTTCCGCAGGTTTCCGGCTGACTACCGGCAGCCAGACCGGAACCACTGCACTCAGGGCAGGAAACCTGACGTGGCACCCTGATTTTTGCTTCCGTCCCAAAAACTGCTTCTTCAAACTCAATATCAAGAGTATAACGCAGGCTTTCCCCACTGCGGGCGGAAGAGCGGGAACGCCCGCCGGCAGAAGCGCCAAAAACATCACCAAATAAATCACTGAAAATATCGCCAAAATTGCCAAAACCATCAGAGCTGAAACCGCCTCCCGGGAAACCGCTGCCATTCCCGTTCACACCGGCATGGCCAAATTGATCATAGGCAGCCCGCTTCTGAGAATCAGAAAGCACTTCATAGGCTTCCGTAAGCTCTTTAAATTTTTCTTCTGCTTCTTTATCTCCGGGATTTTTATCCGGATGATATTGGAATGCCAGCTTACGGTAGGTTTTTTTAAGCTCCAGTTCGGAGGCATTACGATGTACCTGCAAAACCTCATAATAATCGCGCTTCAAATCATATTCTCCTGCTTTTCATCATCGTGCAGCCGGATGGAAACAGCAAACAAAATGAGGCCACAGGAGACAACCGGAAAATCACCGGCTATGACCTGTGGCCTGTTTTATTCATTTATTTGTTTTCGTCGTTAACTTCTTCAAAATCAGCATCAACAACTTCATCCTCAGCCCCAGCTTCACCGGTTTCGCCCCCTTGCTCCGCCTGGGATTCTGCAGAAGCCTGGGCATACATGGCTTCTGCCAGTTTATGGGATGACTGGGTCAAAGAGTCAAGGCCTGATTTAATCGCCGCGGCATCGCTGCCATCTTTAACCGATTTCAGCTGATTCAAAGCAGATTCAACATTACCTCGCTCCTCGGCTGAAATTTTATCGCCGATTTCCTTGAGAGATTTTTCGGTGGTATAGATAAGGGTATCAGCCTGGTTACGAAGATCAATCAACTCACGCTTCTGTTTGTCTTCCTCAGCGTGAGCCTCCGCGTCCTTGACCATTTTGTCAATTTCTTCCTCACTTAAACCACTGGAAGCCTTGATCTCAATGGACTGCTCTTTTCCGGTGGCTTTATCTTTAGCCGAAACATGCACAATCCCATTGGCATCAATATCGAAAGTGACTTCAATCTGGGGAACCCCACGCGGGGCCGGTGGAATGCCAACCAGATCGAATTTAGCCAGGGTTTTGTTGTCCGCCGCCATTTCCCGTTCACCCTGCAGAACCAGAATACTGACAGCCGTCTGATTATCAGCCGCCGTGGTAAAAATCTGGCTTTTCTTCGTCGGGATGGTGGTATTCTTTTCAATCAGCTTGGTCGACACCCCGCCCAGGGTTTCAATTCCCAGCGAAAGAGGGGTAACATCCAGCAACAGCACGTCCTTTACATCACCTTTGAGGACACCACCCTGAATGGCAGCCCCGATAGCCACGACTTCATCCGGGTTCACACCTTTGCTGGGCTCCTGGCCAAAGATCTGTTTCACCTTTTCCTGGACACAGGGCATCCTGGTCATTCCACCCACCAGGATAACTTCACGAATATCAGCAGCAGCAATTCCGGCATCCTTCAAGGCCAGCATGCAAGGCTGCTTCACCCGATCAACTAAATCTTCAACCAGGCTTTCCAGGGTACTCCGGGTAAGTTTCATATTCAGATGTTTCGGACCACTGGCATCAGCAGTAATAAAAGGCAGATTGATATCGGTTTCCAGGGAACTGGACAGCTCACATTTGGCTTTTTCAGCCGCTTCTTTCAAACGCTGCAAGGCCATTTTATCATTCCGCAGATCGATCCCCTCGGTTTTACGAAACTCTTCGGCAATATAGTCCAGAACCCGCTCATCAAAATCCTCACCGCCGAGAAAGGTATCGCCATTGGTGGCTTTGACTTCAAAAACTCCATCACCCAATTCCATAATAGAGATATCGAAGGTTCCACCACCCAGGTCAAATACCGCGATTTTCCCCTCAGCCTTTTTATCCTCACCATATGCCAGGGATGCGGCCGTTGGTTCATTAATAATTCTCAAAACATTCAGGCCGGAAATCTTGCCAGCATCTTTAGTCGCCTGACGCTGGCTGTCATTAAAGTAGGCCGGTACCGTAACTACGGCATCTGTCACCGGTTCTCCCAAATAATCTTCCGCCGTCTTTTTCATCTTCTGCAAAATCATGGCAGATATTTCCGCCGGGCTGTACTCCTTTTCCTTGATTTCCACCCAGGCATCCCCATTTTTTGCCTTGATAATTTTGTAAGAAACCTTTTGCATCATCTGTTGAACCTGGGGGGCGTCAAACTTACGTCCGATCAGACGCTTCACCGCAAAAATGGTCTGATCCGGATTGGTAACTGCCTGTCGCTTGGCCAACTGGCCCACCAACCGCTCACCAGACTCGGAAAATGCGACCATCGAAGGTGTGGTTCGTCCACCCTCAGCATTAGTAATAACTTTTGCCTCCCCACCTTCCATAACACTGACACAGGAGTTGGTGGTTCCCAGATCTATACCTATTACTTTTCCCATTTAATCCTCCTTGATTTTTGATATCCAGCCAACCAACCACCTGTTTGGACGACTGATATGATGATATTTACTCTTGTTATGCCTGCCACCATCGACAGACTAAAAAAGCACAGCCCCTTTATGTTGCTGTGAATAATTTCCGCTAATTATTTATTATTTTGACTCTTTACTTTGTGCCTTGGCAACGGTCACCAGGGCCGGACGCAGGAGCCGTCCATGGTAAATATAGCCTTTCTGATGTTCGGCGATAACTGTATTTGGTTCGTGCTCAGCGGCCTCCTGGTGCATCATTGCCTCATGAAAATTGGGATCAAATTGTTCCCCATAACAAGTCAGACAGACAACCCCCATTTTTTCAAAGATGGACGAAAACTGCTCAAGAATCATGTTGATCCCATCAATAATCGCCTGGGGATTATCCACCCCGGCTCCATGCTCAAGAGCCCGTTCGAGATTATCCTTGATCGGCAGAATTTCCCGGATAAACTCTTCCTTGGCATAGCGGGCAAATTCATCTTTCTCCCGGGTGATCCGTTTACGAAAATTCTCCCCGTCCGCCTGCAGCCGCAAGGTCCGTTCCTGCAAGTCTTCTTTTTCCTGCTGCAACTGCGCTACGGCTTCCCTTAACTGCTCATTTTCCCGGGCCAGTTCTTCCACACTCATACCCTGGTCCGGAGTATCGCCTGACTCATCATTTTGCTGTCCAGCAACAGTTTCAGCGGAAATTTTCGTTTGCTGTTTTGCCATACCCTCACCTTCACACTCAAATTCAGGGACTTTGCCAGCCCCCATCACTGGAATTACTACCATTAAATATCATACCTTAAAAACACAGCTTAACTATTATCCATTAGCTGGTTAATAACTTCGGCCGTATACCGTACCAGGGGAATAATCCGGGAATATTCCATCCTGGTGGGACCGATAACCCCAATTTTCCCCATCGGCTGTCCTTCCTGACCGTAATCCGCCATAACCACAGAACATAAATTCATTTCTTCACACTGATTTTCAACCCCGATAAAAACCTGAAGCTGTTCCCCTTTCTGCGCCTCATCAAGCAATTTAACCATAATATTTTTTTCTTCGAAGGCCCGGAACAGTTGTTTCATTTTATCCAAATCAGCGAATTCCGGATGTTCCAGAATATTCAGTTTGCCATCAATCATAATCTCAGAATCATCACCTGCCCGCTGATCAAGCATCTTCTGACTCAATCGAAGCACCTGAGACATCACGCTGTCATAAGCATCTTTATCCGCTTTCATCTGAGAAAATATTTTACGCTTCACCCCCTCCAGAGTCAAGCCATCCACCATTTGGTTGAGAAAGTTGGAAAACCGGTTCAAATCATCCTGAACAAAAACCGTGTCCATCTCAAAAAGAACATTCTGTACCGACCCTGATCCAGAAACCATTACTGCCAGAATCTGGCGATCATTCAATCTGACAAAGCGGATATGCTTCAGTGTCGCCTGGTTAAAATGCGGCAGGCTGACAACACTGACATAAGGCGCCAATTGGGACAGGGCCATAATTCCATCTTTCAACATCTCTTCCATGTTGCCCTGATGGCTGGCACAGGCCATCCTGATTTTTTCCTGCACCGTCTCCGGCAACTCCGGCAGTTCCATCAAATGATCAACATAATAACGAAAGCCTTTATCCGTGGGTATCCTGCCGGCAGAAGTATGCGGCTGACATAGCAGGTTCAGGTCCTCCAAATCCGCCATGACATTACGAATAGTCGCCGGGCTGAGCTTAAAAGCCGCATTCCGGGAAAGCGTTCGCGAGCCAACCGGCTCCGCTGAGCAGATATAGCTTGAGACAATCGCATTCAGAATACGATCATATCTTTCCGTCAGATTTTCCATGGGGACCCTTCCTCCAATATTAGCACTCATCAGCATAGAGCGCCAACATTGCTAAAATAGCAATGCCTGTTTTATTTGTCAAGGCTGATAATGATGACCGGAATTTAGATATATGATTTTTTTACCGTGATCAGGGGGAGGGATTAAAAATCCGATTGAAAGGCAGGCAGTGAAAAAATGAAAAAGCGGGGAAATCCCCGCTTCTCACTAATGCTGGATAATAATTTCTGGCAAACACTCAGCTATTATATTTAAATGAAAGTTTTACTTTAGCCCGATAGGCGGCCACTTCTCCATTCTCAATCTTGACATCCAACTCCGATACTTCCGCAACCCGTAAATCCTGCAGGCTGTCTTTTGCCTTCTTTACCACATTTTTGACTGCATCTTCCCAGGATTGAGGACTGGTACCCACCAACTCAACAACTTTATAAACACTATCTGACATAACTTGACCTCCCTTGTCGCTGGGCTGCCGGAACATGCTCAAGCTCCCTAGACAACCATTCATATTCACATACAAACCGGCTTGACATCTATCGATAAGAACACGCTATCTCCCGCACCTCCTTTCCCACAAATCAGGTTCAATATACTTCTCATCCCATGCATCAAAGCAAAACACATGAAACACTGTTTGTCAAGAAAAAGAAAGCATGAATTTTTTAGAGACCATCAAAAAAGCATGGGGTTCTCAGGTGGTGAAGAATCAAGCTCGGTTTCCAGTTCAGCTTTATCACCCATGTCCATATTCCGATCCAGGAGAAAATATCGCTCAAAAACCTTGTTGTAATTAGTCCAGGTGGCACCAGCCTCACTTTGCCCGGAACAAAATACGGCAATTGAATTCAGTTTGGCATCCAGATCATCCAGGTAATGCAGCATAACGGCTTCGGGAATTTTAGGACGTTTTGGTGATCCCCATTGATATTCGCCATGATGACTGAGGAGCAGATGCTCAATCAACATCAACAGGGATGGAGGGAATCCAGAAATCTTCGCGGCTTTTTCCCTGACCATTTCAACCCCGATAACAATATGACCCAGCAGCCGGCCCCTGGAAGTATAGCCAAAGGATTTTTCATAGCTGAGCTCTTCAACTTTGCCGATATCATGCAGTAAGGCTCCAGCAACCAGCAAATCCTGATCAAGATACGGATAAAGGGGAGCTACCTGTTGGGCCAACTGAAGCACTCCGATGGTATGTTCCAGCAAACCTCCCAGCCAGGCATGATGCATGGATTTGGCTGCCGGGGCCAGTTCAAACCGACCCTGAAAATCTTTATCCCGCAGAAAAAATTCCTTCAGCAGCCGAGCCAGCCACTCGTTCTTCACCTCTTCCACCGCACTTCGCAATGCCAGTTTCAGATTGCCGATATTTTTTTCTGTCTGAGGCAGAAAATCCCGCGGGTCCACTTCCCCCTGAAATGGTTCAAGGTGAAAAACATTCAATTGAAGTATCCCCTGGAAGGATACCACCCGCCCTTTGATCAGGACATAATCATTTTCGTTGAACCGGTCGCGATATGCCTCCACATTATCCCAGATATGGGCGTTCATTTCGGCGCTCTTATCCCGAACTTTCAAGGCAATGTATTCCTTATCCTTACGGGAGCGAGCCACAGACTTACGCACCACCAGCACGATGGTTTTTACATTTTGGTGTTCCTGCAGATCTCCAAGGTACTGTTTCACCAGATTTTCTCCATTATCATGCGTTATCTGCCAGCTCAACTTTCTGACTTGCATTACCAAAATACCTTGTCAGGATGTTTGGGCTTGGTTTGTAGCGGTTTTGGACGCCGAACAAATCACCACGACGGTGATTCGCAGCGCACACCTCAGAGCTGCACACGATGTGCAGCGAGAATGAGCGAAAACCATACCGAAACATCCTGGTAATATAATATTTTCAGCCGGCAGACAGGACTGTTTTTAATGTAACTCAGAAAGTTGAGATACTGAAAAATGATCATAGCCATGCAGGTCGTCAGCGGAAAACAGCTGCCCGCCGGGCAGCTTAAGACGAATTCCGGCCTTTTCCTCAATCCTGCCAATACAACAAAGCGCTGCACCCACTTCCATCGTTATCCCGGCCAGTTCATCCTCCCGTTCAGGCGATACGGTAAAAAGTAATTCGTAATCTTCCCCCCCGGTCAAAGCCGGCAGGTATCCATCCAGCAAATCCAAAGATTGCAGCTGACGATAAGCCGGGGATAAAGGCAACTGGTCAAGGATAATTTCAGCTCCAAGCCGACCACCGGCAGCCAGAAGATGGTCCAAATCTCCCAGCAGGCCATCGCTGACATCCAACATCGAAGAAACCAGATGAATCCCTGCAAGCC
>DQWO01000290.1 GCA_011042595.1 Pseudomonadota bacterium | reverse complement strand
GGCCTGGGAAGTCAACTCCCGGCTCCGCTGCTGGTCGGCCGCCTTGATGCCGGAAAGGTTGGGGGCGATGTCGGAAATGACCCCGTCAAACCGGTGGCTGGTGATGGTCCTGATCTTTGCGGCCAGCTCCGGGTCAAGGATGTCTGCCTGCAGGGTGTGGCAGGGCGCCTGGTCGAGGCCGGTGATCGGCAGCAGGTCAATGCCAAGGACCAGCCCCTGGGGACCGACCAGCCGGGCGATGATCTGCATCCAGCCGCCGGGGGCCGCTCCCAGTTCCAGGATTTTGGCGCCTTTCTTGAACAGCCGGTGGCGTTGGTGCAGCTGTTCAATTTTGAACGCCGCCCGCGATCACAGCCCTTCCCTTTTGGCTTTGTGATAAAATCCGTCCTTGCGGTTGAATGCCATGGCCGTTCCTGGTGGTTTTTGATTATCAGTTTGACAGTAAAATATCATGCGTGGTAGGAAAAACAAGGATAAAATAATGATGGTTTTGTATCATGTTCTGCAAATTATAAAGGAAAAAGATGTCAGCTATTATTGAAACCATTAGCAGCCTGCTGCCGGAAATAAAAAATTCCGGTGAGGGGATAGGTGAAGAGCTGGCCCTTGCTCTTGGTTCACTCAGTCGTGAAGAATTCTTTGCTTTATTGCCTTTAACCGATCAACTGCGCCGCCATTTTTGCGGTCCAAAGATTGTCCTGTGTGCCATTGCCAACGCCAAATCCGGCAAATGTCCGGAAAATTGTTCCTATTGCGCCCAATCATCTCATTATCAGACGGCGGTTGAAACCTTTCCTCTGGTTGAAGTGGATGAACTGCTGGCGGCAGCCGCCCAGGCAGAAAAACACGGGGTGTCTCATTTCTCGGTGGTCACCAGCGGGACGAAAGTTGCTGATGCCGATGAAATTCAGCGGATCAGGGAGATGATTGTCGGCATTAAAAAACTTGGCATGGGTCCCTGTGCTTCCCTGGGTTTTCTGGATGTGGAGACCGCCCGCGCCTATCGTGACGATGGCCTGGATCATTACCATCACAACCTGGAAACTGCCAGGAGTCATTTCCCGAAAATTTGTACCACCCATACCTATGACCGGGCGGTTGAAACGGTAAAAACCGCCAGGGAAGCCGGTCTGTATGTCTGCAGCGGCGGGATTATCGGCATGGGTGAAAGCTGGGATCAGCGGGTGGAACTGGCCCTGACTCTGAGGCAGCTGCAGGTAGATTCCATCCCCTTGAACTTTCTGCAGCCGGTTGCCGGGACTCCTTTGGGGGATCAGCCGGCGCCGGGAGCTTTTTCCTGTCTGCTGACGGTAGCCATGTTTCGCCTGGTCTGTCCGACTCGCGATATCCGTATCTGCGGTGGCCGGGAAAGAAATTTCCCCGATGCCCAGGCGATGTTGTTTGCCGCCGGGGCTAATGGCATGATGGTGGGGAATTACCTGACCACCAGCGGCCGCCAGTGGGAAGATGATCAGCGGCTTTTGGCAGAGTGGGGGGGTGGCATTGATGGCTGATGACAAGACTGCTTTGCTGCAGATCAGGGAAGAGTTGGTATCCCTGGATTCCCGGGGTATGCGGCGGGAATTGAAAACGGTGACCGGCCCCCAGCGGAGTGAAACCTCCCTGGCCGGTCAGCCGATGACGATTCTCTGCTCCAATAATTATCTGGGTCTGGCTGATCATCCGCGACTGAAAGAACTGGCGGTTGAGATGACCCGGAAATATGGTTGTTCATCCGGGGCCTCCCGGTTGATTTCCGGGACCATGACCCTGCACCGTCAACTGGAGGAAGAACTTGCCGCCTTTAAGGGAACGGAAAGTGCCCTGGTTTACAATTGCGGTTATATGGCCAACTTAGGCGTTCTCTCCACCGTGGTAGGTGATGGAGATGTTATTTTCAGCGATGTCCTGAATCACGCCAGCATTGTTGATGGCTGCCGTTTAAGCCGGGCCGAGGTGAAGATTTATCGCCACAGTGATGTTACTCATCTGGAAGAATTGTTACAGCGGTTTGGCGATTCTTTTAACCGTAGCCTGATTGTGACCGACAGTGTTTTCAGCATGGATGGTGATCTGGCACCTTTGCCGGAGATTGCGTCCCTGGCAAAAAAATATGATGCCCTGCTGCTGGTTGACGATGCCCATGCCACCGGGGTTCTTGGTCAGGGAGGTCGTGGTTCTGCCTCGCATTTTCAGCTGCCGTCCGATAGTATCGACCTGCTCATGGGCACTCTGGGTAAAGCCATGGGCAGTTGTGGCGCCTTTGTTGCCGGTCGTCGGGAATATTTGGATTATCTGATTAACAAGAGCCGCAGTTTTATCTATACTACCGCTCTGCCGCCGGCGGTTCTCGGAGCCTCCCTGGCGGCGGTGCGATTACTGCGGGAAGAGCCCGGACTGGTGGATGAATTGCGGCAAAAGGTGGGGTATTTCCGCCAGGCATTACGGAAGATGGGTTTTAAGGTGTCCGATGATCCGACTCCGATTATTCCGGTTATTGTTGGCGATGCCGGACGGGCCATGGAGCTCAGTGAAGAATTTTTGGCAGCGGGGATTTTTATCCAGGGCATTCGTCCGCCCACGGTGGAGCCTGGCAGCTCCCGTTTACGGATAACCATAACCCGTGATCTCAGCGGGACAAGAATGGATGAAATACTGGCGGTTTTTTCTCAACTTCACCAAAACCCCTGGCCGTCGTACAAAGGATTGTCATGAATTTCACCAGATCATTAGCCAAGCTACTTCACAGGGTTTTTTCTGGGCAGACTGGACGCTATTTTCTGATTATAGTGATGACAATATGTTCAACCGTCGCTTTGTCCCAACCGGGAAGAGCTCAACAACTGGGTAAAAAAAACAATCTCGTTCAAATCACTCTTCAGTTACCCTGGCACCATCAATTTCAATTTGCTGGATATTACGCTGCCATCGATCAGAATTATTATAAAGATGCCGGATTCAATGTGACCGTAAAAAGTGGAAGTCCTACCCGGCGCTCGATTGATGAAGTTCTTGCCGGTCGAGCTGATTATGGTGTAGCTCGTTCCGAATTATTGCTCCATAGGTTGCATGGTGAGCCCCTCGTAGCTCTTGCCGCTGTATTTCAACATTCAGCCATTGTTTTCCTGGCAAAAAAAGACTCCAAGATTAACACCCCTCAAGATATGATAGGTCGAAAAGTCATGTTGTTACCGGGGAATGATGCAGCCGAATATATGGCCGTATTTCGCAACGAAGGAATCGCACCGGATCAGGTTGAGATTATCCCTAGCAGTTTCGAGATTAATGATCTGCTAGAGGGGAAAACCGATGTCTTTAATGCTTATGTAACTAACGAGCCATACTATCTAAAACAACGAAATATTCCTGCAACAGTTATCAAACCTGTTACTTATGGGATTGATTTTTATGGAGATACACTCTTTACGTCCGAGCAAAAACTAAACACCCTCCCGAATCAGGTGAAGAAATTTCGCTTAGCCTCATTGCGAGGTTGGAAATATGCCATGGCCCACCCCGATGAGATAATTGATCTGCTTAAAGATAAGTATGAGGTTGCCAAGAGTATTGACCACCTTCGATTTGAGGCCGATGCCATGCGCCCACTCATCTTGCCTGATCTGATTGAGATCGGCCACATGAATCCCGGACGCTGGCGTTATATGGCTGAGACCTATGTGCATTTAGGTATGGCTGAGCCTAACTATAGCCTTGACTCTTTTGTCTACAATCCAAATCCTGAACCTGACCTTACCCGTTTTTACAGGTTAATGTGGATAGTAATCGTTTTGTTTGTCCTGTCTGGAATAACGATGCTGATTTACTTTAACTACCGCCTGAAACGGATTGTACGAGAACGTACCAACGAACTTGCAAACCAGGAAATTCGTTTTCGGGAAACATTTAATAATATAAACAGCTGTATTGCCATTTATAAAGCTATTGAAAATGGTAATGATTTTATTTTCCTAGACCTCAATCCGGCTGGCCTTAGAAGCAGCAAGCTACAAAAACAAGACGTCCTTGGTAAAAGTGTTCGGAGGGTGTTTCCAAATATTGTGGAGATGGGTCTATTTGAAGTGTTTCAAAGGGTATGGCAGACTGGTGTAGCTGAAAACCATCCCTCCGCACTCTATAAAGATCAAAGAATAGAGTTATGGGTCGAAAACTATGTCTACAAACTCCCTTCCGATGAGATCGTAGCTGTCTATGATGATATAACCAAGCGCAAACAAGCTGAAGAAGTGCTGGAAGAGAGCAAGAATCTATTAGCTAAGTCCCAAGATATTGCACACATAGGAAGTTGGCAGCTTGACAGGCGGAATAATCTGTTGACTTGGTCTGATGAGGTCTATCGAATTTTAGGTCTGAAGCCGCAAGAATTCAAGGTTACTTATGAGGCCTTTCTCGAAATGATTCACCCGGAGGATCGTACCATGGTCAATAGTGCCTATTCTGATTCCTTGGGAAAGGGAATAGGTGGCTACGAAATCGAGCATCGTATAATTCGTCAAAACACTGGCGAAGTCCGCTATGTCTACGAAAAGTGTGAGCATTATCGAGACGCGACAGGTTCTGTTATCCGTTCCATCGGTATCGTGCAAGACATCACCGAGCTGAAAGGACAAGAGGCACAAAAAATAAAAATACGCCGGCAACAAGAGGAATTGAAACGTTTGGCAAGTCTTAAGACCATGGCTGGAGCCATCGCCCATCGGTTCAATAATTCCATGACGGCGGTATTGGGTAACCTGGAACTTTTGGAGATGACTATTGCTGCCGATTTACCGGAAAGTAAGAATGTCTCTGATGCCTTACAGGTGGCAAGGAAAGCTTCTCAGATTGGCTCCATGATGCTGACCTATGTCGGCCAACGGGTCCTAAAGCTCAGTACAATAAACTTTGTGGATCTTGCCAGAAATAGCATTATGGAACTGAAGAGCCAGTTTTTGCCTTCAATTTCTCTGAAATTTACGTCGCCGCCCGAACCACTGTACTGTTTAATGGATCGTCTACAGATGAAGGAGGTGGTTGATGTTGTACTTACCAATGCCATTGAATCTTTGGAAGGGGCGACAGGAACAATCGAAATATCATTTGGTACCGAAAAATATAAAACGAGTTCTTTTTCCATAGCTTTCCAGAGTGATGATTTGGAAGATGGGCTTTACTCATTTTGTCAGATCCGTGATACCGGAAACGGCATCGACATAGAAGATCTGCCCAAAATTTTTGAGCCCTTCTTCACCACCAAGTTTGTTGGCCGTGGTTTAGGTTTAGCTTTGACTGTGGGCATAATGCGGGCCCATCACGGGGCTCTTACCGTTGAAAGTATTCCAGATCAAGGGACAACGGTTAGAATATTACTACCCGCCATAACTGGATGACTGTGTTAATCGGGGTAATAGATGCACTGAAGGCGGAAGTTATCGCCTCCGCCCTTTTTTTACTTTTTATGCAAGCCGAATATTTACACTCATCTGCCGGTATATCTTTGATATCTCCAAGTAAAAAATCGAGAAAAAACTTGACAAATCAAAATGATTATATTAGATATCGTCCCTCTTTGGCGTTGCTGGCTGGCAATGATGGCAGGGCGACGGTGGGTTGTGTCTTAAGTGGAGAAGATGAATGAAGACCTTTATGGCAAAAAATGAAGATATGGAACGTGCCTGGCATTTGATTGATGCTGATGGTAAAGTTCTAGGTCGCCTGGCGACGGAGATCGCGGATATCCTGCGGGGCAAAAATAAGCCGATTTATACCCCTCATGTGGATACCGGTGATTTTGTGGTGGTAGTTAATGCCCGAAACATCAAGTTGACCGGCAATAAATGGGCTGACAAGATGTACCATCACCATACCGGCTATCCCGGAGGAATTAAATCGATTTCGGCTGAAAAACTGCATGAAAAGAAACCGGAAGAGATAATTCGCCTGGCGGTCAAAGGGATGTTGCCTAAAAACCGTCTGGGACGGAAAATATATAAAAAACTCAAAGTGTATGCGGGTAATAACCATCCCCATGCGTCCCAGCAACCCGTCAGCAGAACTGAGGGATAGTGGCTGCGGCGTCCATGGTTTTTGCGGGATGATTTATTTTAAGGAAAGTTAGCATAGGTTAATAAAAATATGGGAACGAAACGCTATTACGCAACCGGAAAAAGGAAGTCAGCCATTGCCCGTGTTTGGCTAAAAGAAGGTTCAGGATCGATTTCGGTGAATAGAAAACCGATGGATGAATATTTTTCGGTGGAGATGGCCCGTAAATTGGTACATCAGCCAATGCAGTTGACGGAGATGAACAATAAGTTTGATGTTATGGTTACTGTCGCTGGTGGCGGGGTTACCGGTCAGGCTGGGGCGGTAAAACATGGCATTACCAAGGCCTTATTGGAATATAATCCTGATCTTCGTCCGGTTTTGAAAAAAGCCGGGTTTATCACCCGTGATTCCCGGATCAAGGAACGGAAAAAATACGGGCAGCGTGGCGCCCGGGCTCGTTTCCAGTTTTCCAAGCGTTAAGAGCCTGTTTGGTAAGCATTGGCGCTATGTGCTGTGTTTGCCAGCTCATATTGCGGTTTTTTCACAATAATGTTAAGGAGGTCCTTAGGGGCCTCCTTTTTTTTTAGGATGCCTTGGGTATTCTTAGTATCAATATACAAGAAGGTGTGAAAATGATTCGTGTGGGAATTGTCGGTGGAAGTGGCTATACGGGGGTTGAACTGATCAGAATTCTCTCCCGTCATCCTGAAGTTGCATTGACCGTGGTGACTTCCCGGCAATATGCCGGTCAGAGGGTTGATGAAGTATTTCCGTCATTAAGGGCCATATGCGGACTTTCTTTTTCTTCCTATGAATTGGCGGCAATGGTGGAGCAGGTTGATCTGGTGTTTACCGCCTTGCCCCATAAAACGGCGATTGAAGTGGTTGCCGGCTTTCATGAAGCGGGAAAAAAGGTAATTGATCTCAGTGCTGATTACCGCTTTAGCGATGCCGCTCTGTATGAATCCTGGTATCAGGAACATAGTCGGAAAGATTTGTTGGCAAAGGCGGTATATGGTTTGCCTGAGCTGTATCGGGAGGATATTCGTCAGGCCATGATTGTCGGTAATCCCGGTTGCTATCCCACCGGGGCTATTCTGGCTTTGACTCCGCTTTTCCGCCAGGGGCTGGTGGAGGCGAAACAACCAGTGATCATTGATGCCAAATCCGGGGCCAGCGGTGCCGGCCGGACAGCTTCTACCGCGACCCTGTATGGTGAAGTGAATGAGTCATTCAAAGCCTATAAGGTCGGGGCCCACCGTCACCAGCCGGAAATCAAGGAGCAGGTCAGCCGGGTGGCTGCGATTCCTTGCCGGATACTGTTTGTCCCCCATCTGGTGCCCATGAACCGGGGGATCCTGTCAACTATCTATGTGCCGCTGGCCAAAAAATGCCAAGTGGATGAACTTATGTCGCTCTATGAAAGTTGTTATGGCCATGAGCCTTTTGTCAGGTTGTTGCCGGCGGGAATATTGCCGACGGTGGCGGCCGTTCGGGGCTCGAATTTCTGTGATCTGGGTCTGGTGCTCAAGCCGGAAGAAGGTCTG